>JBEAQM010000155.1:0-4352 GCA_041163845.1 Pseudomonadota bacterium
ATGTATGCCCAAGATATCTTGGGTGATCCTTTCGGAGATGAGATATTTAAAGAGATGTACCAGATGCAAAAACAGATGGACAGCGTATTTGAACGTATGCAAGAACGGATGAGCCAAAGAATGCAACTAATGCACCAACCCACAACGCAAACTTTTATCCCTCAAGGGGGTATGAATGTGACTAAGAGCATGCTGGAGGATAAAGGGGAGTATTATCTCTACCATACCAATGTACCCCAAAACCCAGAAAACCAAATCGATATATCCATTAAGGACCAAATACTCTTTTTTAAAGCAACGGTTCATCTGTCCCAAAAGCATAATGGCGTAGAGAGTCACGCTACCAGTATGATCCAGCGTAGCGAGAGGCTTCCCCAAGATGCTGACCCTACATCCCTAAAAAGCGAATACCAAAATGGACTGCTTCTCTTAAAAATCGAAAAACAAAAAGCTTCCCCCATCAAAAATGAGGAACATAAACAGACCAATACGACGCAATCCTAGCTAAAGAACTACGCTTATTTTCGTTTTTTCCCCTGATAACCACCTCGAGTAGCGCGGTAGGGGACACCCCGTTTGTTTTGATTATGGCACTCATCACAGATCGAAAACCGATACGAGAAATCAAGCACTTTCCCACATTTTCTACATGTTTTTGTAAAATGCCCTTGTCGTAAAGAATTTTCTATGAAGTGGTTGAGCCTACCACGCGCTTCGATCGCTTTTTGGGTCTCTTTGAAAATATCTGGAAACTTAAAAGAGAGCCATAGATAAAGTGATATCTCTCTGACACGGTCTTCTGCATTGAGTAGCATTTCATTGGTTTGTGCAAAGGGCGGTAGATCTCTAGGCGGGATATAAGAGACTTCTCCTCCTCCTTCGATCTGACGGACATAACGGTGAAATACCGATTCGATATAAGGTGAAGAGATACTCGCTGGTGCACAAGAGAGGTAAAAACGGGTCCTAAGATCTAAATGGTATTCTCCCACAATTGCTGCAATTTCAAGCATCGAATCGATATTTGCTGCGACGAAGGGACCTTCAAACTCCATATTGTCCGCAAAAAATGTCAAAATATCTAAAATATTTTCCGTCTCAAGTATCTCTCCGATAAGCATCACATGCTCTAAGTTCGCCATGACAGAGACAGGTAGTTTCAGATCGGTAAGGGGGGTATGAAAGGTAGAAGCGATGGTATAAAGCGTGGTTTCATCCAACGCCCCTACATACCCTTTCTCCTCAAATCCATATCTTCCCGCACGTCCAGAGATTTGTAGTACTTCGGTAGGAGAAAGCTCTCTTCTTCTAAGCCCATCAAATTTATTGTCTTTGGCAAAGAGTAGGGTTTTTATCGGGAGGTTAAGCCCCATAGCGATAGCATCTGTCGCGACTAGGATATGACTCTCTCCTTCTCTAAATCGCCGTGCCTCTTCTCGTCTGACTTCTGGGGAGAGATTTCCATAGACCACCGATACACTGTATTTTTCGCTTAGCTGCTGTTTGAGTGAGAGGACATCCCGTCTCGAGAAGGAGACTACCGCTGTTTGAGGCTCTATATGGCGCATAGGGGTCGCATGGGGAAGCAGCTCTAGTTCATTTTTTCGTTCGAAGTGGACTATTTGTAGTGGCTCTTCGAGATAAGCACAAAGCTCTTCTACCGCATGTAAGGCATCACTTGAGCCTGTCAAGATGACGGTTTTTGCAGGAACACCGATGAGGGCATTCGCCCACGCCCATCCTCTGTCACGATCGGCGATCATTTGTATCTCATCGATGACACACAGATCGACCTCTACGGAGACATTCATCATCTCTATGGTCGAAGAGATATGGGTAGAGGCTTCATCTATAATCTCTTCTTCCCCTGTGATAAGTGAGACAGCCACCCCCTCTTTTTTGAGTGTTTCGTACCCCTCAAGAGCCAAGAGCCTAAGCGGTGCAAGATAATAGCCAGTAGAAACTTCTTTTAATGCTTGAAATGCACCATAAGTTTTACCAGAATTGGTAGGTCCCACATGAAAAACAATGTTTCTTTTGAGGCTTCTGGCTAGCGGAAAAAGGTTTTTAAAATCTCGGATGGTTTGGGCGAGGAGTATCTCACGTTTGTGTTTCTCTAATAGGGGCTTGATATATTCACCAAAATGAAAAAGGATACGCCGTTTACTCTTCTCTTTGATCTTCAATACACGAGAAGAACGTACCTGTGGCTCGATATAACGGACGATAAAGTCATGCAAGATTGTCTCATCTATGGAAAGTTTATCACTCTCTTCATGCATCTCATCGAGTAGTGTTTCGACAGAGATCTTAAAATGATCAAGCAAATCATCATTGACTTTGTTGATATCTTCTTTGATTGGAAGCTCTTCCCCCCGCCAGATAAGATTATAAAGAAAAGGCTTTTCATACGATACTGAGGTGTTATAAAATAGGGTTGTGCCGTAAAGATCATGGTTTTTTTCTTTCTCTATAATGATATGATCGACACTCTCAAAAACCTCATATTTATCGCTTATATTTTTTAATATTCTTTCCATAATTTCAAGCGAAACAGGGGCATGATACAAAGAGGCTTCGGGTGGGGTGCTTTTGAGTAAAGTGTATATCTCTTTTTGTGTGAGATAGGGGTGTTCATGACTATTTAGCATCTCTAAAAATATTTGAATTTCTGTTTGTTTGAGTCTAATTGCTTCTGTTTTTAACTGTGTTAATGTTTCGATCATCTCTTTTTGGCTCATACGATCCAACTCAAAAGGAAGCAGGGTAGAACAAAGCAAGAGTTTATGGAAATCGACATCAAGCAAAGAGAAGGTAAAACTATGATAAAAACTCATTTCATTGAGGGTATTAAACTCTACCTCCAAGGAATGTTCGAGGGATTGTAGTTTATTTTTATTTCTAAGATAGTTGAGTTTATTGTAAACTTTTTCTTCCGTTATCTTCGCACTTTTAACATCCAAAAATGACTCCAGTACCATATCTTCTTCGTGTTTACTATGGGGGATATCATCTAAAAAATGGACAATTTTTTCTATCTTATCCATCGGAAGATCATGTGTTTCACGGTAAGGGATACTTTTATAGCTTTTGGTTAGATAAGAGACGATCTTTTCACGATGAACGGCATCACCTTCACTCCATATACGTCTTAAAGCGCGTATCATCTCTTCATTCGTGTGAGAAGGGAGCTTCAAATCGATCAAAATAGTCAATTCAAGCAACTTATCTTCATTTAGTGTCGCTACCCCTTCATCAAAAGGGAGACCATTGAAGTAGTTTCGTATTTTATTGTTGAGTTTGATAAGGTATTTTTTTTTCTTTTTTGCCATGGGTACTTTCGATTATTTGGTCGCTTGATCCATGATTTTTGAGATGAGTATCATCCCTTCGATACTCATATCCTCTTCCATCTCCAGCCTAGAGGGGAAAATCCCTTTTAGTGCATCCTCGACATATTTTACATCTTTGGATGGAAGTTTTTGTAATACACTTTTAAGATGTAAATTTCTAGCGATTTGGGCACTTTTTTCTGGCGAGATCACAAAATGTGTTTTGTTGGTTTTTACTTTATCCACGATCTTGCATGTGCCATAATATTGACTTGCCATCAGTGCACCGTTTAAGATTACATTTCTGCTGTAGGCGGCTTTTTGTTCACCATCTAGTGGTGAAATCTGTGTCATGGTAGTGGTAGTGATATTTCCCATTTTTGTCACTTGCACAAAAGAGATCCCTTGGGGAGCTTTGATGATGTTGCCTGTAGAGATAGTATCGTTGGCTTTAAGTGTATAGGTGCCATTGGTATCATTTGTCATAATGGTAAATCGAAGAGGTTCACTCGATTGACTTCCTTTTTCGGTAGCTACTTTAGTAAATTCGCACATAAAGGTGTTATCAAGATCGCTATTGGCAAAGAGCCCAAACGACAAAAGAAGCGCCAAAATAATATATTTCATCAAAAACCTTTCACCCCAAAGAGTTAGTAGTATAATCTTACCATACAAAGATGATATTTTCATCCCATAGGGTAGAGTATCTCTTGATGTACCTTATCGCATGCCTTTATTATCTCGTCGCTTAGCTTTAGGTTCATCGCTGCAAGTGAAGGGGAAAGCTGCTCTATGGTTGTAGCACCAATAATGGTAGAAGCGACAAAATCGAATTGCTTAGACCAAGCCGTCGCCAATGTTACGGGATGGATCCCTGCTTCATCAGCGATTTGAAGGTACTTTGCAGTCGAGGCAAGTGTTTTTTCATTCATAAAACGGTATGCCATCGCGCGCTGTCTTTGGTTGGGCGATTTTGAATAGGTAGCGAATCTTCCTAGGGCATCTTCTGGTGTAGGAGCT
>JBEAQM010000156.1:0-2683 GCA_041163845.1 Pseudomonadota bacterium
TGGTATTTTCGAAAAAGAATTACATGAAACATCTGTCAAACTGATAGGATATCACTTTGGTCAAAAAATAAAGGGAAACAAAATAGTGGCTATCGGCTATGATGCACGCTCACACTCCCCTATCTTAAGAGATTATCTTACCTCTGGACTTAATGCTGCGGGATGTACTGTATTAGATATGGGGATGGTCGCAACGCCGGTAAATTACTTTGCAAACTACCAACCCATCGGTACTTTTACCTCTCTTACAGCATACCCTGAAGCGATGATCGATGCTTCAATTATGATCACGGGTTCACATAATCCAAGCGAATATAACGGGTTTAAAATCACACTGGATAAAGCACCTTTTTTTGGCGAAGCGATCTATGCGCTTGGTGATGAGATCATGGCAGACCAAGCGCGTGCGATACCAGACAATACAACCAAAATACAGATCGATGTAAAGAAACCTTATATCGATTTTATGGTCCATGCTTTTGGTCATCTCAAAGGGATGCCTCAAAAGATCGTGATCGATGCAGGCAACGGTGTGGCTGATACTGTTATCACCGATATTTTTGATGCGTTAGCATTGGATTATGAGGGGCTTTATCTTACCCCAGATGGAACATTTCCCAACCACCATCCAGACCCTTCGGTAGAGACAAATCTTCACGATGTCAAAGCGGCACTTGCCCAAAATGGCGATATTGCTTTTGCGTATGATGGCGATGCAGACAGGATCGCTGTGCTGACACATCAACACAACATCAAAGGGGACCAGATGGCACTCCTTTATGCGATGAAGATGGATCACCCTACCGTCATCGGTGAAGTCAAATGTTCGCAAGTGATGTATGATGAGCTAGAACGGCGTGGCGCAAAAGCGATCATGTATAAAACAGGGCACTCCAACCTTAAGGTAAAAATGAAAGAGACCGATGCGGATCTAGCCTGTGAAGTAAGTGGACATATATTCTTCAAACACCGCTATTTTGGATATGATGATGCTATTTATGCTACACTGCGTATGCTAGAGCTGCTCCATGATGGTATCGATATCGATCAAGAGATTAATGCCCTTCCATCTGTATTTTCTACAGAAGAGATCAAAGTAGAGACGACAGAAGAAGAAAAATTTGCCATTATAGATAAAGTCAAAGAACTACTCAAAAATCCACCAAAAGATTTTCCGAGGATTGTAAGCATCATCGATGTGGATGGCGTACGTATCAACTTTGAACAAGGGTGGGGATTGGTACGCGCGAGCAACACCACACCTGTACTGGTAACACGATTTGAATCCACAGATGCAAAGTTGGCTCAAGAGTATGAACACCAAGTGAATACACTCATTCAAACTGCAAAACAATTACTCACACATTAAAAAGGTATCGCATGATCAATAAACTTCATTTTCCTTGCTACGATGACCGAACGCAAACCCAAGTGTTTGAAGCGATCCAGAAAGAACAGGATCACATAGGATATTATGCCCTCCCCAGCCAAGACATCACTCCGATACTTAACTATTGTGAAACCATCAGCGCATCGGTACAAACGATCGCTGTGATAGGGATAGGGGGGAGTTCTCTGGGGGCAAAAGCGGTCTATGAGTTCATCAAACCACACAATACCCTAAAGCGTTCGCTTTACTTTTTTGAGAGTACCGATCCGATCAATATTACCACATTGCTCAATCAACTCGATTTAGACACTACCCATTTTTTGGTCATCTCCAAATCTGGCAATACCATCGAAACATTTTCTATCTACAAATATATCTATTCACTCAAAAATGACCCTAATGCTTATACCTTTATCACGGATCCAGGTTCTCCGCTCGAAAAATATGCCAAAGAGATCTCGGCATCTGTACTCCATCTCCCTTCAAATGTAGGGGGGAGATTTTCTGTACTCTCTGCTGTAGGACTGATCCCTTTAGCGCTGTCTGGTGTCGATATCACGATGCTTTTACATGGTGCAAACCAGATCAAAGAGAGTTTTTTTAACAAAGGATACATGAAAGACACCCTGCTTCGCAAAGCGGTATATTATGCGAAAAACCATACCCAGTTTAACATTAACTGTGTTTTTGCCTATTCAGAGACACTCAAATATTTTTGTGAGTGGTATGTGCAGTTGTGGGGAGAAAGCTTGGGAAAACTACAACGCCACAGCGCTTTTCACGTCGGACTTACCCCCATTGGGCTTATCGGTCCTAAAGATCAGCACTCTTTTTTGCAGCTCATCATGGAGGGGACCAGAGACAAATCAATCACTTTCATTAAGATCGAAGATTTTAATGAAAAGATCACCATACCCAACATCACTTTGCCTCATTTAGAGTCACTCGATATGCTTAATGGTCTTCCATTTTCAAAACTCATCAACATGCAGTGTGACTCAGTGATAGAGTCCTTACAAACCCAAAAAGATATCCCGCTAGACACGATCATCCTCCCCCAAGTAGATGAAACTTCTATCGGATCGCTCATTTATTATTATGAAATACTCACCTCTTTGGTCGGTGAACTCATCGATGTTAATACCTACGACCAACCAGGGGTAGAACTGGGGAAAAAAATACTACAGAAGAAGTTAAAAAAGTGATAGCCAATGGGCTACGACTTTTTAAAAAAAGATTTACCGCCCCAAAGTGCGATGAGTGCTCCTAGTGTATGTGAAGCAAAATCATACA
>JBEAQM010000157.1:0-4330 GCA_041163845.1 Pseudomonadota bacterium
GTATAGTGTCCACCCATACCAGTTAAAAACCGTTTGAGTGGCACTTCACTATCCATCCCTATCACACCATCGATACACCCAGTAAGCCCTACATCTGTGACATAACAACACCCATTTCTGATTTGTAAATCATCTGTCGCTACATGCGTATGGGTACCAAGGATTGCTGAGACATCTTCCTTTAACAGATGAAGTAATGCTTGTTTTTCAGACGTTGCTTCAGCATGCATATCAATAATAATATGCCTGGTGCCTTCTGCCTTGAGTCGCTCGATCTCTTCTTTAATTTTGGTAAATGGATTGTCTACCATCGGCATTGTATAGTAACCCATAAGGTTAATTACCGCTATCTCTTTATCTGAAATAGGCGTTCGATACACGCCACTACCAGGTGTCTCTTTAGGGTAATTAATGGGTCGGATAAGGGGATATTTTTCAAATAAGGTACAAATCTCTTTTTTGTCAAAACTATGGTTTCCGCCACTCATCATGTCGATCCCATAACCCAAAAGTTCGACACAATTTTTTTCAGTCAAACCAAAACCATGGCTTGCATTTTCATAATTAGCGATGACAAAATCTAAAAAATGTTCCTGTCTTAAGCGACTTAAATGACGCTTGATAATCTGACGACCAGGCTTGCCTACAACGTCACCGATGAATCCTATTTTCATCTGCGAATCTCTTGGTAATCTCTCAAATTTTAGCGTGCTTTCCCTGCAAAAGGGAGTAAAGCACTTGCCCAAGTCAATCCCCCTCCAAAAGTATCAAGCAACATTAAATCACCTGTTTGAAGTCTTCCAGACTCCCAAATATCATTAATTGCCATTGGAATAGAAGCAGCAGAAGTGTTCCCATATTTTCCTACCGTTAACACCACTTGTTCTTCTTTCATATTCAGTGCATCTCCAACCGCTTTAATGATACGGTAATTGGCTTGATGTGGTACAAAATGAGGAATGTCATCTGCATTAATTTCATTTTTCTCTAAGATCTCTTTGACATCATTGGTCAACGTTTTCACTGCCAATTTAAATGTTTCATTCCCTTTCATTTGAACAAACTGCAATCCCTCATCAATCACTTTTTGACTTGCAGGATGGATGGCTCCTGGCGCTGGCGTGACCAAAAAATCTGCATAACTTCCATCTGCACTCGCATGGATATCGACAAACCCTTCTTCTTTATTGGATGTAGCTGAAATCACAGCAGCACCTGCACCATCACCAAATAAAATACATGTAGTTCTGTCATTATAATCCACAATAGAAGAGAATTTTTCGGCACCTACAACCAATACATTTTTTTTCATACCCGATTCCACAAATGCTTTTGCAACCGTAAGTAAGTAGACAAATCCACTACATGCAGCAGAGATATCAAATGCTTGAACATCACGAATACCGATTTTATCAGAGATAATACATGCTGTAGAAGGCATATTAAAATAATCTGGTGTCACTGTAGCACACACTACCAAATCGATCTCTTCTTTAGAAAGCCCCGATCTTTCTATGGCTTGTTCGCATGCTTTTGCAGCCATATCACTTGTATATTCATCTGCTGCTGCAATATGACGCTCTTTAATCCCTGTACGCTTTACGATCCACTCATCTGTAGTATCGACCATCTGCTCAAGATCTGCATTGGTTAAAATCTTTTCCGGTATGTAGGCACCGATAGATCTAAAAGAAGCATAAATTGGTTTGTTTGGAGACATGATTATCCTTAAGCCATAAATAAATTAGAATCCCTATTCTACCATAATTTTATAAGGGGAGCGGTCGAAAGGATAAAAGATAAGAAAAGGTGAGAGAAAGTGAAACCATATTGCTACACATGGGTAGCAGTATGGTTAGTCATTTTCAGAAAGAAGCGCCTCAGTTGTAGAGTTTACATCCGATTCTATAAATCGAATGGCTTGAAAAATAGCGTTTTTAATCGCTTTTGCATTAGAACTTCCATGGCTAATAATCGCACAACCATTAATCCCTAAAAGTGGTGCACCACCATACTCTGCATAATCGACCTGTTTTTTCATATTTGCAAATACTTTTCGTTTCATCATCAATGCTCCGATCTTTGCCGGCAATGATTTACGAATATGTTGTCTCATCAAACTAAAAATGGTTGAGACAACTCCCTCACTGGTTTTAAGTAAAATATTTCCGGTAAAACCATCACAAACGACGACGTTTACACTCCCATTAAAAATATCTCTACCTTCAACATTTCCAATAAATCCATCAAGATTTTTAAGTAATTTGAACGCTTCTTTTGTCAGCGCATTTCCTTTAGAATCTTCTGAACCATTCGATAAAAGACCCACTTTTGGAGAAGGAATTTTGAGAATTTTTTTTGCATAAGCTTCACCCATCGCCCCAAACTCAAACAAGTTTTTTGGGGTACAGTCTGTCACTGCACCTACATCCAAAACCAATGTCTTTGTTTCAATCACACTTGGCATCAATGTTGCCAATGCAGGCTTTGAAATATTTTCCAAACGCCCTATACGCAACGTGGCTAGTGTCATCGTAGCACCACTATGTCCAGCAGAAACGACACCTGCAGCCTCTTTCTCTCTTACAAGCTCTACCGCTTTATAAATCGATGATTCTTTTCGCTTCAATGCATCTGTAGCATGGTCGCTCATCGATATCACATCCGATGCTTCAACAATTTCAACTTTATCTGCATAAAAGGGGGGGAGATACGCGCGTATTTCTTCTGATTTTCCTACAAGTATAGGAATAAATTTTTCTACTTCCAGTGCTTGAACGACACCTTCTATAATGGGTTCTGGACCGAAGTCTCCACCCATTGCATCAATGGCAATCTTAACCATTAAAGTTACGCTTTAGTCGTTTTATATTCACCAGTAGTCATATTCATGTGGTGTGGCATTCTCCACGTTCCATCTGCATCTTTTACTGGCATTGGTAATGTCAATTTATAGTGTGTTCTTCTTTTTGCTGATCTTGTGTGGCTCACACGTCTCTTAGGTACTGCCATGGTATTTCCTTTTTAATATTCTATTTCAAAATCTTCATCACTATTGTTACATTTCGTACAATAGTTATAGTTGCTTTTAAATGCATTTAATTCACTTTGTACAATGTACAAAATATCTATTTCCCCATCTAAAAACTCAATTATATCCAAATCATCTTTATCTTCAGATACAGTATCGCTTAATTTTAATATGAGTGCATTGTCTAATTGGGTGACAAATGTAGCTCCACATCTATCACATGACAATTCAAGATCACCCCATAAACGTCCGTCTAAAGAGACTCGATGAGACCCTATTTTTTGTAAAGTGCCTTCTAAAACAATTCCCTCTTCGTTGATCTCAAAGGGGCTTGCTGTTGCACCTATTTTATGAAACTCTATCTTCACAGAAGAGACACAAAATTAGATTAATAAATTTCTCTTTGTGCAAAGAAGAAATTGATCTCATTTACTGCATTTTCCACTGAATCGCTTCCGTGCACTGCATTGGCATCAATACTATCTGCAAAATCTGCTCTGATTGTTCCAGGCTCAGCTTCAGCTGGGTTTGTTGCACCCATAAGCTCTCTGTTTTTAGCCATTGCATTGTCACCTTCAAGCACTGTGACAACAACAGGTCCTGAGATCATAAAATCAACAAGATCTTTAAAGAAAGGTCTTTGTGCATGAATCGCATAAAATGCTTCAGCGTCTACACGAGAAAGTCTTGTTTTTTTAGTCGCAGCGATTC
Source organism: Pseudomonadota bacterium (assembly GCA_041163845.1). Taxonomy (GTDB): domain Bacteria; phylum Campylobacterota; class Campylobacteria; order Campylobacterales; family Sulfurovaceae; genus Sulfurovum. The sequence goes on from JBEAQM010000157.1 coordinate 3,743, forward strand.
TAAGTCCTGCTGCCTCAAATCTTGCAAGAATTTGTCCTACAACATTTTTTGCTACTGCATCTGGTTTAATGATAGATAATGTTCGTTCCATTTATTCATTCCTAAACGATATATTTACTTCAAATAACGAAGTATTAGGGCGGGATTTTACCGAAAAAACTGTTAAATTTAGATTAATTTTAAAGTATAGAAGTATGTACAGGAAAATTTCCTGTACATGTTAAAAAAAAGATATCAATTAGTCTTGAACTACTGGTTCTCTATTTGAACGTTGTGCATCTGTGATGTCATCTCTGTGAGATGGGCTAGCACCGATAGCATCCCAAGTAATACATCCTTCTGTAGGACATGCTGTAGCACATGCTGGCTCATCATGGTGACCCACACACTCAACACATTTGTCAGCGTATACGTAGTAGATTTCTTCTCCCGTTGGGTTATCATCCTCGTCTACGATTGCTTCAACTGGACATTCATCAATACATGCCGCACAGTTAATACATGTGTCATTAATAACAACTGCCATTTTTTTTCCTTTATTTTAAGATACGAATAACTATAGCCAAAGATTTTTAAAAAAAACTTTAA
>JBEAQM010000158.1:0-17327 GCA_041163845.1 Pseudomonadota bacterium
CAACAAGGTCAAGTACGCATCAAAGAGCGTGTAGAGTATTTTTATTATCCATTGGGACTTGGGCTTTCGCTCCTTTTGATTTCGTTGAGTTCGATCCCTAGAAGGAGAAAATCATGATGAAAAAAGTATTCATCCTTTTTGGTGTGAGTGTTTCGTTATACGCAGGGATCACAGATTTTAAAACAATCCAAGAGGCAACGCAAGCCTATCAAGCAGCGCAATATACTAAGAGTGCGACATTGCTCAATGGACTTGCAAAGAAAGAACCGCAAACCCAATATAATATAGGAAATGCACACTATAAAAACAAGCAGTACGATGAAGCAATCAAAGCATATGAAAAAGCAAAAGGGATCGATGAAGCGACAAGACTGCACAATATAGGAAACAGTTATTTTCAGAAAAAAGCGTTAGATAAAGCGATAGAGTCGTATGAAAAAGCACTTCAATTGAAAGATGATGAAGCGACAAGGTTTAATCTTGAACTTGCCAAAAAGATGAAGCAAGAGCAGCAAAAACAGCAGCAACAACAAAATCAGCAACAAGGGCAACAAGAGAATCAAGACCAAAAAAAGAAAGACCAAGATAAGCAAAATCAAAAAAAAGAAGAGGATCAAAAGAAAAACCAACAGCAACAAAATCAAAAGAATCCTCAAGATCAACAAAAAAAAGATCAAACACAGAAAAAAACACCACAAAAAGAACATCAAAAACAAGAACAAAAAGATCAAAAAAATGAGCAAAATAAACCCTCTTCTCAAGGAGAAAAAGGGCAAAAAAAGGGGCAAAAAGAGGAATCTCAAGAGGGAGGCAATCCCCAAAAACAAGAGCAAACACCTCAGCAGAAGCGTCAGGAGGAAGAGATGAAACACTTGCTACAAAAAATGGGGCAAAAAAAACCACCAACGATGCTCTACCAAATGGGAAAAAATAACAAAAATCAAAGGAGCGAAGATGCCAAACCTTGGTAAATTTTTGACGGCGATCATTTTATTCATAGGCACGCTATGGGCAGATGGGGTACAAGCAACCGTTTCAAACACGGAGGTGGTCAAGGGGAGTTCGGTGCAACTACAGATCGAGGCAACGGGAGATGACCCACACTTTCCTGATATACAAACGATAGAAGGAAACCCTATCACAGGGAGACAAACGGGGAAGAGTAGCTCGTATATCTATGCCAACAGCAGGTTAGAGAGTAAACATACGACGATACTTACATTGACATTTTCTCCCAAAAATGATTTGACAATCCCTTCGTATGACGTGCAGATCGATGGGAAGAGTTACCACACAGATCCTATCGATGTGAGGCTTGTTGCCTCTAATGATTCTGCGGGACCAAGTGGCGCCCTTTTTACCTTAGAGATGAAAGCAGACAAACCGCAAGTGATGGTAGGAGAATCACTGATCGTAACACTTTCTTTTGCCCTTAGAAATGATGCGAAGATTTCACAAGGGGTGGAGTTTCACCCGCCTACTTTTCCTGGGTTTATGGTGACCGATATGCAAGATAAGCGTAGTTACCAAAAAGGGAACTATCAGATCGAAGAGTTGCACTATATGTTGAGTGCACAATCTGAAGGAAATTTTACCTCCACTCCTGCGGATGTTAAAGTGGGCTTACTGGACCAAAGTAGAAGAGATGTCTTTGGGATGTTTTTTGGTACGGTTTGGGAGGATGGTGTCTCTAATATATTGAATATTGAGGTCCTTCCACAAGTAAATAAGAGTGATCTTGTAGGTGATTTTACACTCGATACCACACTTGATGCTACTGAAGTAAAAGCAAACCAGCCTGTGAATCTTACGATAAAGCTCCAGGGGGAAGGGAATCTGCAAGGGTTTGAGTTCCCAGCCTATGAGATCGATGGGGTGACCGTGTATGGTGATGAACCCAAAGTAGAGAGTAAGATCATCGATGGCAAACTCCATAGTACCTATAGCAAAAGCTTTGTTTTTATTGCAGACAAGGATTTCATGATCCCTTCGAAGCATTTTTCAATGTGGAATCCCCAAGATAAAACGATGCAGACTTTAGAAGTACCCAGCAGTGAGGTCAAAATTTCCAATAAATCTGTATATCACTCCTCGGTGCCAGAAGAAAAAACAGGGGTAGTACAAACCCAAACTGCATTGAATCAAGTCCCTAAAGAGGTGACGGTAGAAAAAAAAGTTGAAGTGGGGACTATTGCATGGTGGATGTTGGTTGTGGCTTATGTTTTTGGCGTTTTTTCGGTATGGGTTATGAAATGGTTTTTGGGTTTCAAACCTAAAAAGAAAACCCTCTATTCTGAAGCAGAAGCGTTAAAAATACTCTACCCTCACATTAGCCAATCCGATGAAGTCGATGCGATGGTACGTCAACTTTATGCACGAAAAAATGGAGATGTATCGGTGAAGATCGATAAAAAAGTACTCAAAGCGATGGTGGAAAAATTTACGAAGTAGACCCTTGAATTACATTCAGGATGGTGTTGTCATTTATGCCAAAATATCATGCAAGCTATTGGCTTGCTTCATCCATCCATTGAGTGCTTCCCACTCTTCAGATTGGATCATGTTTTCACATTTTTTGAGTTCAGATTGAAAGGCATGGATCGCTTCAAGTAGATTCTCTTTATTTTGCCGAAAGATATCTTCCCACATATTGGGAGAAGATTTCGCGATACGGCTCATATCTCTAAATCCACCCCCAGCAAGCGTGACGATACTGGCTGCTTTTTCCTGTTGAAGGACTGAATTGGCAAGGGCATAAGAGATGGCATGGGGCATATGTGAGATAAAAGCAGCATGTCTATCGTGCTCTTTAGCATCCATGCTTACGATATGCATCCCTATGTTTTCAAAAAGTGTTTTGGCTACCTCTTGCTGATGGATCCCACTTTTTTCAAGATCACAAAGCACCACAACTTTATCTTCATACAGCCCATCTAGTGCTGCTGTCGGACCAAATTTTTCTGTCCCTGTCATGGGGTGGGCTGTGACAAAATTTTGACGAATGGCATCGGGAATAGAGAGTGAAATTTTGGCTTTGGTGCTCCCTAGATCGATGACAGTACAAAAGCGATCCAATGGCGCTAGCTGTTGTGTGACAGCGATGATCCCATCTACAGGGATTGTCAGAAAGATGATATCACAGTTTTTGAGTGCTTCAAGAGAAGGGGCGATCTCGTTGACAAGTCCTAGTTCAAGTGCTTGGGAACAGTGTGTGGGATTATGGTCTAAACCTATAAAGTAGTAAGGCTTGTCACACTGTTGCATCGCTAGACTTAATGAGCCACCCATTAGACCTAGTCCTATAATTCCTACTTTGGTTGTCCCCATGTTTGCACCCTTGAATATTTTCGAAGAGTATAGCATGATTTGTCTGTCTGTTATCATGTTTTTATTCAAAAAAAGGTAGAATAATGACAAATTATATGAAGGTTTTTCGATGAGCAAAAAGACACCAATTTTTCAAATATTTCTTATTTTGTTTGCGACAGCTTCGCTCCTTTCAGCGCAAACAGTAACGCAAATTAAATTTGAAGGACTCTCACATCTTTCTTCTGCAACAGCTAAAGAGATAGCGGGGATTCATGTAGGCGATGAGATAAATAGTGCGAAGGTTAATGAATCGATCAAAAACTTCTTCTCTCAAGGGTATTTTACCGATGTATGGGTAGATCAGCAAGGAAGTGTGTTGGTGTATCATTTTAAAGAGAAGCTGGCGATCGCGAATATAGAGATCCAAGGGTATGGTTCTGGAGATGAAGGTGAGAAGCTTCTTCAAGAAACAGGGATGAGAAAAGGTGACCTTTATGATGAGAGACGTTTAAAAAATGCGAAACAAGCTTTGTTGTCTAAGCTCGAATCTCAAGGATACTATAACAGCGTAGTAGAGACTACGACAACGCCTGTAGGTGAAGGTGGTGTTTCATTGGTGTTCGATGTCAACAAAGGTGAAAAAATCATCATCGAAAAGCAAAATTTTGTAGGTGCAGATGCATTGGTACAAAGTGACTTAGAATTAGACCTTGCGAACAAAGAGAAAGATTTTTTAGGTTGGATGCCATGGAGAAATAATGGAGAAGCTTCTGTAGAACAGTTGGAGTACGATGCTTACAGAGTAAAAGATATGTATATGCGCAAAGGGTATTTAGATGCGTATGTAAGCAAGCCTTTGATGCGTACAGATTTTGGTTCTTATAAGGCTGAGGTCGATTATCAGATCGTCGAAGGGATTCAGTACCGCGTCGGAACGGTAGGGATTACGCAAGATGTGAAGGGATTAAAGACAGAAGATCTTAAAGAGCTCTTGACGATGAATGAAGGAAAAATCTTCAACATCAAACGTATGCGAAAAGATATGGATATTTTAAAAGAAGAGGTTGGAAATCTCGGATATGCTTTTGTGAATATCGCACCACAAATGCATAAAGATCCAGCAAAAAAGATCGTGAATCTTCAATATGTAGTCCAACCAGGAGAAAAAGTGACCATCAATGATGTCATCATCTCAGGCAATGACAGTACCAAAGACAGGGTTATTCGTCGTTATGTCTACCTTGCCCCTGGAGATCAGTTTAGCGCGAAAGATTTAAAAGATTCTAAAAATGCATTAGGAAGAACCGGTTTTTTTGAGAATGTGGACGTAGAAAGCCAAAGGGTTTCAGCAGATAAGATCAACCTTTTAGTGAATGTAAAAGAGACAGCTACAGGAACGATCTCTGTAGGGGGAGGATATGGAAGCTATCAAGGATTTATGCTGAGTACTTCTGTCTCAGACCGTAATATCTTTGGTTCAGGAATCAATGCAAGTTTAGGGTTTGATTATTCCAAAATTTCAAAAAGTTATAACCTTTCGTTTATCAATCCAAAGATTTGGGACAGTATGTATAGCTTAGGGGTAAATTTATACAAATCCAAGTTTCAATATGATCAAAATACTATTTATGGGTACAATGAAGATAGAACGGGCGCATCCGTAACTTTAGGTAGAGAATTTTATCGATATTTCAATGCTTCTATAGGGATAGGATATCTTGATAATCAAACAGTGCTTGATGATTCTATTACATATAATCCTTATGCGTATTTCTTTAATGCACAATATACAAAGACATCACTATTTACTGGTTTAGGATTTGATAATACCGATGATTATTATGTTCCTAGAGAAGGAATGTTGGCGGCTCTTAATATCGAAATTGCATCAGTAGATGGAATTGATAGTCAGAATGTAAGTTATGATGATTTTGTGAAATTCACGGGTAAATTTGGTACGTATTACGGGTTAGAAGATTGGATAGATTACGATATGATCTTACGTCTCAAGGCTAGAGGGACTGCTATTAGCTCTTCAGGGTATGTACCACTTTCTGAAAAACTACGTATGGGTGGTATTGGGAGTGTAAGAGGGTATCAATCTTACTCTATTATCCCGCTTGAAAATAATAGTCAACCTTGGAATCTAGATACTAATCAAATTGTTGGTGGAAAATACATGGCTTCTACGAGTGTGGAGGCAAGTATCCCGCTCTCTGAAGCAGCGAAGATGAGACTGGCATTTTTCTATGACTATGGTATGATCGGTAATGAAAGTATCAATGAAATGACACGATCGTCTACCGGTGTGGTGCTAGAGTGGCAGTCAGGGTTTGGACCGATAAACCTCGTATTTGCTACACCACTTGATAGCCAAACAGGCGATCAAACGGCCGCATTTGAGTTCTCTATGGGAACAAACTTCTAAGTTCTCACTTTTTTTGGAAGCAAATATTTTTGCTTCCCTTTCTCTTTTTTAATACGTTATAGCACGCAAGTCTGGTATGTGATTTTCATCTTCTATGATGATCGCGAATGGGATGGGTTTCTTCAATATTTTGATTTTCTCTTTTGTGAGATAGAGTGGTTTATCTGACATAATACGCAGTGTTTTGTTTTCATAACGAAAATCAAGTGTTGCACTATGAGATGCTTCGTGTAGGAGTATTGTCAAAGCATAAATAAAATTTAGCCATAAGAAATGTTGTATCTCAGGGAGCAAAGGGAGATACTCTACAAAAGGTGATTTGTGCAATAAAGATTTACCATGCATTCTTAAAAGCATAGAGATCAAAACGATCTCGCGGTGGGTCAGTCCATAATTTAACTCTTGTATCGCGATATAAAATGCATGTTGATGTGATTGATAAATATTAAGGGTTTTTCCAATTAGCGAGAGTTTGACTGCCAAACCAAGCTCTTTTTGATACCGATGGTTATCGCCTATCATATCTTGCAAGGTATTGTAAAGTTTCGAAGCTGTTTGTAGTTTGTTTTTCTTGTTTTTAGGCAAGGGGATAAGAGGCTTAAAACGGTCCAGAATAGAGACGATACTTGGGTTGATATCGGCTGGAAATTGAAGTCCATTTGACTCTAGAAGATAGTCTAAAAAAAGCCCTTCACGTACACCTACGGCACTGGAGATTACCTCTTGAGCACCGATATATTCAAGAATCGCGCTAAAGATCAATGCCCCCTCACGGATCGTATCATAGCGGCTCTTTTTGAGCCCAAATTGTTTGAGGTTTTTGGCACTTGAGAGAGGAATGGCTCCTAGATACTCTTTTTGTCCATCCACTGCGTAGGTGAATGCATGGAGTTTATCCAGAGGGTAATTGATCTGCTTCATGATCCCTTTGGCAAGGGTTCTGGCTGTACCCCCTATGCCGATAGCCAAAGGGTGCTTAAAATGTGAAGGTAGTGTCTGTAGCGTTTCTTGGATATAAGCAGTCGCTTTCGCGCTCGCAATGATAGGCTTATCGCCTGTGTCAAAAAATAACTCTTTTAGACGTACAGTTCCTAAATTTAGCGTAAAGGTATCGACGACTTTAGATCCTTGAATGAGAGATATATCAGATGACCCTCCACCAATATCAATACTGATTCCTTCACTCACAGGGAGTAAGTTTAATGCTGCAAGACCACCGTAAAATGCCTCTTTATGTCCATCGATCACATCTATTTTAAGCCCTAATTCCTTGTGGATCCATTGGACGAATTTTTCTCCGTTTGGTGCATCTCTTAGTGCAGAGGTTGCGACACAGATAGTTTTATCTGCTCGGTATTTTTTGATAGTGTAAAGAAATGATTTTAATGTAAGATAGGCTCTTTTGACGCCGATAGGTTGAAGATACCCCTCTTTTTGGTAGGCGCCTTCACCGATACGTACTTTATACTTTTGTTCGCAAATAAGATGAAAGCCATATTGGCTGGTTTTTTCAAAAATGACTAGTCTTGCAGAGTTTGAACCGATATCGATGATAGCGGTCCGTTTTAGCATAGATTCTTAATCCTCTTCCTGGAGTTTGTCGTATTTGAATTTTAACTCTTCAACGTTTTCAACGTTATCTGGGTCTGGGATGATACAATCAACAGGACATACAGCGATACACTGAGGTTCATCAAAATGCCCCACACACTCTGTACATCTATCTGGATCTATAAAGTAAATTGGATCGTTTTCTTCGATCGCTTCGTTTGGACACTCTTCTCTACACGCGTCACATGCTATACACTCATCGGTGATTAATAATGCCATAATTTCCCCATATTTTTTGATTATTTATAGGATTTATAACGGAAGAAACCTTATGCTTCATTTAAATTATAAATGAATTGCATCTAAAATTTTATTTTGGTTATTTTAGGAAGATTTAAAGGGGGAGATCCCCTCTTTTTTAAGAGATTTTTTTAGGAAAACAGAAACGATATCCACGTCTTCTGACAGTTTCTATCGTCGTGATATCTAGTGGTTTATCCATCTTCTGTCGGATTTGGTTGATCGCTACTTCAATCACGTTTGGAGTGACCAGTTCAGGCTCTTCCCAGATGGCATCGAGTAATTGTTCTTTAGAAACGATTTGGTCTCTATGCATCGCTAAATGGGTCAATACTTCAAATGGTTTCCCTTTAAGTTCAATCTCTTCGCCTTCATAAATGATTTTCTCTTCTTCTGGGTTGATGATAAGATCTTCGATCTCAATAATATTCGAGACACCAAATCGTAATTTGGCTTCGATTCGGATAAGCAAGATATCAAAATCGAGTGGCTTTCTGATAAAATCATCAGCCCCCGATTTTAGTGCTTTTATTTCACTCTCTTTGTCGGTACGTTCTGAGAGAACGATCACAGAAGTTTTGTGTGAAGCTGTTTTGATCGTTGAGATGATATCGAGATTTCTTCCATCGTTAGACCACCCAAGAAGTACGAGATCATAGTTGCGAATATCTATGAGATATTTGGCATCACTAAGGTTACCTGCGGCATCGTTTTGATACCCTTCAGTCGTTAAAGTATTTGAAATCGTTTCATTAAGCGTTTCGTCTTCTTCTATGACTAATATTCTCATAATAGATACCCTTCTATTTCTTTAATCTTTAAGATTTGTTTAATATTATAGCAGAAAAAACGTATTTTTGAAAATTTTTTTAAAAATGCCAGGTTTTACTGATCGCGACGTTACAATCAGCAAGTATGTCTGGTTTTGATATTTTTAAAAAGAGGGTTTTGAGATTTGGGTAGGTGCTGTAAAGCAATCCTTGTAGTTCGCACAAGGCAGTTTCTAAAAGTTGGTAACGTTTCTCTTTGAGATCATTTTGGATGAGTAATACCATGTCGGCATAATCAATGAATTGATTTTCGCTGTAATCATAAGAGGCTTGCAGGTCTATGATAACCCGCTGAGGCTTTTCTTGTTCAAAATCGAGTAAACCGATAATCGTTTCGAAGGTTAAGCTCTCTATATGAATCGTCATGGCTTAGACTTTTCCTTCCTCTTTTTTGAAAAGACGTACAATATTCGGAATGTGTTTGTAAAAAATGATGCCGGCAATAATCCAAATAGGGCTATGTGCTCCTTCTGGATTTAAAATATATGAAGCAATGATAAAAGCAACCAAACCGATGAGTGAAGAGAGTGAAGAGATCTTTAGCCCTTTGGCCGCACCCAACCATACCACAATCGCTATCAATGCAGGGATAGGCATCATGACAGCTAGTACACCGAATCCTGTCGCGACACCTTTGCCTCCTTCAAATGCTAAAAAAAGAGAAAAACAGTGCCCTACTACTGCAAGCACAGCGATCGTCCAAAGGACACTTTCTGGTGCTTGGAGCATTTTAGCAACCACAATGACGACAGCCCCTTTGAGTGCATCTAAAAGGAGGGTAATTGCCCCTAGTTTTTTGGCAAGTTTGGGGTCTTGTTCTTTCACGACACGAAGTACATTGGTAGCACCGATGTTTCCGCTTCCGGCTTCTTTAATGTTGACACCAGCAAATTGTTTCGCAAGCAAATAGCCAAAAGGGATACCAGAGAGAAGATAAGCAGCCAAGTAAAGTACAATATTTTGATTTATGAAATCCATGGTTTTTCCGTTCATATGAAATGTGTATCTATGCAATTTTAGCCGAATTTTGATAAAATAGCTACCAATTGAGATAAGCCTATGAGGATAAAGTAGCATGAATATAGATTTTAAATCGGAGATCGAAAGACTCAAAAAAACACTCAATGTAACTGTAGTGGCACACTATTACCAGCGAGATGAAGTGTTCGATATGGCTGATATTACAGGGGATAGTCTTGAGTTAGCAAGGAAGTGCAAAAATGATCCTAATCCATGGGTGGTTTTTTGTGGGGTTGGTTTTATGGGACAAAGCGTGAAGGTGATTGCGCCAGAAAAACGTGTTTTGATGCCTAAGATCGCTTGTTGTGCAATGGCACGTATGATCGATGGAAGCTATTTTGATGAGTCGGTTGATTATATGGTCCAAAGAGGGATCCCAAAAGAGGAGATTTTGCCTATTACTTATATCAATTCAGATGCGTCAGTGAAAGCAAAAGTCGGAGAGATGGGGGGCTTAGTCTGTACCTCTTCTAATGCCTATAAAATCATAGAAAAAGGGCTTGAAAGTGGGAAGAAAATCTTATTTGTCCCCGATAGATGTTTAGGGCAAAATTTTGCGATACAGATGGGATTAAAGTCATGTGTCATAGGGGTGGATGAATGTGATCCTAGGGAGGCTGATGTGATTTGTTTTAATGGGTTTTGTTCTGTGCATCAACTTTTTACGGTAGAAGATATTCATTTTTATCGCCAAAAATTCCCAGGGATAAAGATCGCTGTACATCCTGAATGTGATCCTGAGGTCGTAAAAGCAGCCGATTTTGCAGGCTCTACTTCGCAGCTCATTACGTATGTGAACGGGCTCGATGCTGATCAAAAAGTAGCCGTAGGGACAGAGTATAATCTGGTCAACCGAATGAGAAAAGAAAATACCTATGTTCTCTCTTCCACGAAGCCTGAGTGCCCTACGATGAATGAAACGACACTCGAAGACTTGTATAAAACGCTCAAATCGATCGAAGAGAATACCCCCATAAATGAGATCGTAGTGGACCCTCACACTGTAAAGTATGCTAATTTAGCTTTAGAGCGTATGTTGGAGATACAATGATGTTTAAAGAGGCATTTATTAAGGCAGTGATAGCAGAAGATATAGGACGAGGTGATCTGTTTGCACGTATTGGGAGAAGTAAAACGATCAAAGCACATATTTTGGCAAAAAGTGATGGGGTGTTTGCGGGCAAGGAGTATATCGACCTAATGTCTAAGCTGTATGATATCTCATTAGAGTGGAAAGTGTCTGATGGTGGAAGATTTTCCAAAGGGGAACAGTTGCTTTTGATTAAAGGGGAGTCTCATACCATTCTTTCATTGGAGCGTTCGATCTTGGATATTGCGCTGCATGCGAGTTCTATAGCGACTTTGACAGCTACCTATGTGGATGTGATTAAAGATACAGGGGTAAAGCTTTTAGACACACGCAAAACACGCCCATTGCTTCGTGAATTTGAAAAATATGCCGTGCGTTGCGGTGGAGGGCTTAATCACCGTATGGGGCTCGATGACTGCTTGATGTTGAAGGATACCCATTTGCAAACGATCGATGATCTAGATCGTTTCATGAAAGAGGTGAGAGAAAAGATCCCTTTTACTTCAAAAGTAGAGATAGAGTGCGAGAGCTTCGATATGGCACAAAAAGCGATGAAGGTAGGTGCCGATATCGTGATGTGTGACAATATGTCTTTAGAGATGATGCAAAATGTTGTGGACTATAGAAATGAAAATTACCCCCATATTTTACTCGAAGCAAGTGGAAATGTGACACTTGAAACAATTGGCGCTATCGCAAAAGTCGGAGTGGATGCAATCAGTTCTGGATCGATCATCCACCAGGCTCAGTGGATTGATCTTTCGATGAAAGTCGAATCTTAAAACTTGAAAAAAGAGACCGCAGTAGCGCTTCCTTTTGAAGCGCTAAAACAAAAAATAGATGGCGCAAAGACGATTACGATCCTTACACATATCAATCCTGATGCTGATACTTTGGGGACGGGATTGGGAATCTTTGCTCTTTTGAGTCAAGACAAAACCAAGCGTATAGAGATTGTCAATGGTTCTGTAGATTTACCGAAATATTTGGATTTTCTCCCCTATTTTCATAAAATTAAATCACACATTGATTACCAAGAGAGTCTCATTATCTCTTGTGATGGTGGCAGTTTGGACAGACTGGGCTTTGATCTACAAGAGAGGGAGATTATCAATATCGATCACCATGTGAGTAATACCCATTATGGGACGGTTAATGTGATTATCCCTGAATATGCTTCTGCATCTCAAGTCGCTTTTGAGCTTTTTAAACCGTTTTACCCTATCAATAAAGAGGCAGCAACCTGTTTTTATACCGCGCTTTTTTCAGATACGCAACATTTCACTATCAGTTCGGTCAATGGTACAGTGCTAGAAGTAGCACAAGCATTGATCGAATATGGCGCATTGCCTCATGAGATTGCTTTTCATTTAACCCAGCGAAAACCTTTAAGCGCATTGCGTATTTTAGAAAAAGCACTCGCCTCATTGTGTTTATCGACGGATGGAAAGATTGCAACGCTATGGGTGACACAAAATGACATTAAGGCTTCAGGCGCGAGAATCCCAGATATGGATGGGATAGTAGATTACGCCAGATCATTGGCTACGGTGGAGATAGCAATATTTGCGATGGAGCTAGAAGAGGGGATACGGATCTCTCTTCGAAGTAAAGAGGTGGACATTTTACCCGTCGCGCTTTTTTTTGGCGGCGGTGGTCATAAAGTAGCCGGAGGTTTTGTATTGCCTCCAAGCGACTTACAAGAAACTATCGATACAATTTTAACCAAGATACATACCTTAGGATTATTGAATGAAAAACAGACAAAGTAGTCAGAAAAAAAATACAGCAGCGATAGTGTTGCTTATCCTTGCGATGGGATTGATCGCAGTAGGAGCTTACCTTTATACGAGTCCAAGTTTTGAGAGAGAAGCACCTTTAATTCAAGCACCAGAAAAGATTGTTTGGAACCGTAAAGCACCAATACAAATCGGTTTGCTTGATAATGAAGGACTCAAAAGCTATACACTTACTTTAAATGATGGACACAACGATATCATCCTTGGACAAGAAGTGCTTGAGACAAAAGTAAAAGAAAAAAAATTAGAAGTGTTCTACCCTAAAGACAAAACACTCGATCCAAAAGCAAAACATTTGACCTTAAAAGTGGACGTACAAGATAGTAGCTTATGGCATTTGGGGCAAGGGAATAAAAGTGATAAAACGATCGATATTGATATCGATGTGAAGCGTCCTGATGTGAATATTGTTGCCAATTCTTATAGCATTACGCAAGGGGGGAGTGCTTTGGTTATTTTTCAAGCAGAGGATGAAAACCTTGCATCACTTTATGTCGAAGTAGGTAAAGAAAAATTCAAACCACAGCCTTATTTGAAAGAGGGGTATTATGCCACATTGATCGCATGGCCATTTCAAGAGAATGAATTCAAAGCAAAAGTGGTGGCTACAGATAGTGCGAACAATACGCAACAAGTCGATATACCGTTTTATCTTATTAGCCATACCTATGATGTTTCATGGATCGAGGCAAAAGACAAATTTATCGATGGAAAAATCACTGACTTGATAGAGAATAACCCAGAATATGCTGAGTCAGAAGACAAACTTGAAAAGCTCAGAGCAGTCAATGAAACGATGCGTCTGAAAAACGAAGCAGTCATTCATAGCTTAAGTAAAGAGATCTCTTCAGCAATGTTGAAATCGTGGAAAATACAGCAATTTTATCCACTTAGAAATGGACAAAAAGTAGCGAGTTTTGGAGATGAAAGACACTATTATTATCAGGATAAAGGGAATGAAGTATCACACTCTTTTCATGTAGGATATGACTTGGCTAGTACTAAAATGGCAGGCATCCAAACCTCTAATGCAGGGAAAGTAGTGTTTGTAGGTGATAATGGTATTTATGGCAATATGCCTATGATTGATCATGGTTTTGGGCTTTTCTCACTTTATGGGCATTGTTCTTCAGTGACCGTAGCGTTAGGGGATGAGGTAAATGCAGGGGATGTCATCGCGAAAACTGGTATGAGTGGATTGGCACTTGGGGATCATCTTCATTTTGGGATTTTAGTTCAAGGGATTGAAGTAAGACCTATTGAGTGGTTTGATAAAGAGTGGATTCGTAAAAGTATTGATAATGTTTTTGAAGAGGCAAAGAAAATTATTAATGGACAATAATCGATCAAATTAATATTATTGTATAATATCGACGAATAAAAATTGAAAAAGGAGGGATCATGCAGCAGAGAACACTGAAAAAAGCAGTTGAAGTTGTCGGGATAGGATTGCATAAGGGTGAACCTATCAAATTGCGCCTTGAGCCAATGGATGTCGATACGGGTATTGTTTTTTATCGTGAAGATCTTGCGATGAATATCCCCCTTTCTCCTCATTCGGTCATCGATACACGTATGGCTACGGTTATCGGAAACCAAAAGGGCTATATCTCTACAATCGAGCATTTTCTCTCCGCCGTGTATGCATATGGAATTGACAACATGAGAGTCGTCGTCGATGGGAATGAGATGCCTATTATGGATGGTTCAGCGATCTCTTTTTGTCTTCTCATCGAAGAAGCGGGCATTCAAAAACAAAACAGTTCGAAAAAAATTATCCGAGTTAAACAACCTATAGAGATCCAAGAAGGGGCTAAATTTGTACGATTACTTCCCTATGAGAGTGCTAAATTTGATTTTCGTATCGATTTTGACCACCCTGTGATAGGTGAACAAGAAGAGCATTTTGAGTTTAGTACGAAACGTTTTGTAGAAGAGATTGCTAGGGCAAGGACATTTGGATTTGCCAAAGACATTCAGTACCTTCAGAGTCAAAACTTGGCATTGGGGGCAACGCTTCAAAATGCTATAGGGCTTGATGACCACAAGATACTTAATCCCGAAGGATTACGTTTTGAAAATGAATTTGCCAAACATAAAGTCCTTGATGCGATGGGAGATATGATGGTTTCTGGACACAATATTTTGGGGAAATACGAATCCTTTGCAGGGAGTCATGATCTCAATTATAAACTTACTTCAAAGTTGCTTTCAGATGAGAAAAATTATGATCTTATCGCTGTAGAAGAGTTACAAAGCAGGGTATTTGAAAAAAGTTTTGCCTAAAAAATACGATCTACTCATTGTCTCTATTGCTTCCCCTTTGCTTTTAGGGGTTTATGAAGAAGGGATGTTGGTTGAAACTTTTTCAAGTGAGCTGAAAACGTCACAAATTCTTTTGCCACTCATCCAAAAAGTACTTGAAAAATATCCGATTAATCGAATGATTTATACCCGTGGACCAGGCTCTTATATGGCGATCAAACTTACCTATTTGACACTTAAAACATTAGAGATTATGCGAGGGATTTCGTGTGTAGGGTGTAGTGGTTTTGTGCTCAATGGAGGCAAACCGATTAAAGCGGTAGGCAACCTTTATTTTATCAAGCAAAAAGAGACTATAATAACACAAAAATTTGAACAACCTATCGATGCAAATTTTGCATTACCTGAGTCTATCGCCGATCTTGTACTCGATGAAGTCTCAACACCTGATTATATCTTGCCTGCTATTTAGTAAATAGCTATAGATAAGAGATAAAAAATGCTTTTGAATCGTTCAAACGAAGGAAAAAAATGTTTATAAGCGTACCTGCTACCTCTGCAAATTTGGGACCTGGATTTGATAGTTTGGGTCTTGCGGTGGATTTGAGGAATGAAATTACGATTACCCCTTCAAAATTTTTGAGTCTTTCTACCCAAGGGGAGGGGGATGATAACCCAAAAATCAAAAAAAATGCCCTTTTTTTAAGTATCTTCAATGAACACTACACAAAATTAACGGGAAGAGAAGATAGCTTTCGATTTGAATTTGTCAATCGTGTCCCAATCTCAAGAGGACTAGGGAGTTCTTCTGCTGTCATCGTCGCAGCATTGGCAGCTGCATACACAGCGGCAAACAAAAAGTACACCAAACGTGAAATTCTCAATCTTGCTTTGCGTTATGAGCACCATCCAGATAATATTACACCAGCGGTCATGGGTGGATTTAATGTTGCTTGCGTTGAAGGGGATCGTGTATACAGTAAAAAAAGGCGTATGCCAGAGTATCTCAAAGCTGTGGTGGTGGTGCCTGATCGTACGATCTCTACAGCCAAATCACGTACAATTCTCCCGAAGATGTACAAAAAAGAAGAGACCGTTTATTCCCTTTCTCGTTCGGCTTATATGACAGCACTTTTTATGAGTGAATCGTGGGATTTACTCCGTATTGCATCTAAAGATAAGCTACACCAGTCAAGACGGATGAAGATGATGCCAGAACTGTTTGATGTGCAAAAGTTAGCACTCAAACATGGGGCTTTGATGAGCACACTTTCTGGTTCAGGTTCTACTTTTTTTAATCTTGCTTATGATAAAGATGCAGACAAGATGGCAGAAGTTTTGCAAGCCCATTTTCCACAATTTAGAGTTTTTGTTCTCTCTTTAGATAACAATGGTGTGATTACAGAGCCTTAGGCGCTACGCTTAATCTCTTTTTAGGTATAATTAGCATGAAAAAATCACAGCCAACACGTATGTGTATCTCTTGCCGAAGCAGACATCCTCAAAATACTTTGATTCGATTAAAACAACAAAGTGATGAAGTCGTGGTATTTGATGGTACGGGGAGAAGTTTTTATCTTTGTGTCGATTGTACGAAAGATGAAAAAAAAATCAAAGGTTTAGTTAAACGTTTGAAACAAGATAGTGAACGTTTTTCAAAATTATTATCAATGGTAAATAGATCGGAATGATCGTATTAATTTAAAGGAGTTAAGCAAGAATGGATAAAGTCAAAATCCAAGAGATAGCAGATGAAGCGGGATTGTCCAACGGAGATTTACTCGAAAAAGCCAAAGAGTTAGGCTTTGATGTCAAGGCAGCAAATAGCACCATCAGTATGGAAAATGCAGGGATTCTTGTAGATTATGCGATCAGCGGTGTGTTGCCAAAAGGGTTTAAAAAACCAACCAAACCAAAAGCAAAAACAGAAAAGAAAAAAGAGCCAACATCTGAAATTTTGGTTCACGAAGAGGGTACATCTGAAGTCACTACACCTTTGGTAGAAGAGGTAATATCCGATCCTTCGATCACAGTAGAAAAACCAATCAAGAAGCGTAAAGGGATTTCTGTGGTAAGCAAAGAGGAGGAGAGCAGTGATGAGGACTCTCTTCAACTCAAAAGAAAAACACTTTCGCGCGATGGAATAAAAATCGTAAGAAAAGCGCAACCTATCATAGAGAAAGCTTCAAAAAATATCTCTATGGAAGAGCAAACAGCTTATGTGTCCAAGAAGAAAACTAAAAAAGTCGCAGAAGCAAGAGATACTGGAACAAAAATTGATATTTTTAATTATGAAAGTATGAGTGAAGATATCGATAGTGGATTTGGTGGGGAAGAGGTCGTACTTTTGGATTTTTCAGACAAAAACATCTATGAAGATATGATGCGCCAAGAACAAAAGCGTAAAGAAGAAGCGAAAAAACGTGAGGATGCTATGGGGGCTGCCATGAGAGGGAAGCCAGCATTTCGTCAACAGCAACAGCGTTCACTCAAAAGAGGCGGTAAACGTAAAAAGTATGATAAGGTAGAAAATACTGAAGTGGTTACTTCTGTAGAAATACCTGAAAATGTCAGGGTCTATGAGTTTGCAGAAAAAGTGAACCGTTCAGTGGGGGAAGTGATAGGGGTCCTTTTCCAACTTGGTATGATGGTGACTAAAAATGACTTTTTGAGCAAAGATGAGATAGAGATTTTAGCAGAAGAGTTTGAAGTAGAAGTAACTACGATCAACCCAC
>JBEAQM010000159.1:0-4516 GCA_041163845.1 Pseudomonadota bacterium
TAAAAGATTTTTACCCAAATTCACTCCTCATTACCGGTTTTGACATCATGTTTTTCTGGGTCGCTAGAATGATGATGATGGGTGAGCATTTCCAAGGGCAACTGCCATTTAAAGATATCTATATGCATGCATTGGTCAGAGATGAGCATGGGGCAAAAATGTCTAAATCAAAAGGAAATGTCATCGACCCACTTGATATGGTAGAGGAGCACTCAGCTGATATCATCCGTTTTACCCTAGCCTACTTAGCGGTACAAGGACGCGACATTAAGCTAGGGGCGAAAAACCTTGAGCAATTTAGAAACTTCACCAACAAGCTCTATAATGCAAGCAACTTTTTGCAAATGAATGTAGAAAAATTCCCTGACCTCAAAGAGATAAAGATCCAAACCCCACTGGGTACTTGGATGCAAAGCAGATTAAGCAGAGCGATTGATGAGATCAGAGAGAGCCTTGAAGCGTATAAATTCAACGAAGCAGCATCGATCTTGTACCGATTTGTCTGGACAGAATTTTGTGACTGGGGGATTGAGTATTCTAAAGCGAACAAAGAAGCGATTGTAGAACTGGGAGCGATCTTTAAAGAGACACTGAAGATGGTATCCCCTTTTATGCCATTTATCTCTGAACACCTTTACCATAAACTTAGTGGTACCAGTTTGGAACAAGGGGATTCAGTGATGGTGATGCATTTCCCTAAAGATGTCACCAAAAATGAAAAGTCTGAAACCGATTTTGCATTGATCGAAGAGGCAATTACGGCTATTAGAAGAGCCAAAGTGATCATCGATATGGGGAACTCAAAGATCGCAAAAGCGTATTTGAAAGTGAATGCTAATTTAGATACAACCATGGCAAAACCATTCATCGAAAAACTGGCTAAAGTGGAAGCACTTGTGTTTGTAAATGAAAAGCAAGAAAATTGCATCACCGATGTAAGTGACAACTTGGAAGTGTATATCCCTAAGGGTGAGATCGATATGTCTCCGATCATCGATAAACTCAGTAAACAAAAAGAGAAACTCGAAAAAGAGGTAGCAAAACTCGACGGTATGCTTAGCAATGAAAGATTTGTAGCCAATGCCCCAGAGCAAGTGATCGCAGAAAACAAACAAGCACTTGAAGATGCAAGAAACAAACTTACTAAAGTAGATGCAGAACTTGCGTCGTTGGGTCAAGTATGAACGTATTAGCGCAAGAAGCCTATAGTACATTGCTCGCCAAAGAGTACGACAAAGCATTAGAACTTTACAAAGCACTCGAAGTCCAAAAAGAACCTACCTCTTTTTACTATCTTGGATACCTCTATTTTAGAGGACTTGGTGTACCACAAGATACCACCAAAGCGTTTGAATACTACCTTGAATCTGCCACCCGTGAAGTCCCTTTGGCACAATTTGAGGTGGCATTGATGCTCGAAAATGGCGAGGGGTGTCAAAAGAATGAATCCGAAGCAGCCTTCTGGTACGAAGAGGCAGCCAAACGTGGCAACCTTGATGCTTTCAATAACCTAGGTGCCATGTACAAAGAGGGGCGTGGTGTCCACCAAGACTACCAAAAAGCGTTTATCCTCTTTAGCAAAGCTGCCCAAGCGGGTAATGCCAAAGCGCAGTTTAATCTCGGTGCCCTTTACGATATGGGTTTAGGGTGCGAAGAGAACAAAGACAAAGCGATCGAATGGTGCCGAAAAGCTGCCTATCAAGGGCATGAGATGGCAAAAGGGATCATCAAACGGATGCAACAAGACGGACAGATCGTTTTTTAACGTTTTAATGCTTGCGCATCACAGAGATATGAAACAGTGCATCTAGGACTTTATAGGTAAAGATCACGATACCAACTGAACCGATCACAATGGCTGTTTCGCTCCAAGAAGGGAAGAAAAAAATCATCTCTTTGAGCGGCTCATACTCCCCATATTTTTCAAATCCTACCCCAAATCGATCACTCAACGGATAGGCATTTCCACCATAAACAAAAATCATCCTTCCCAAATACGTTCCGATGATAATAAAGATAGAGGCAAAAAGCTTTATCAGTGGTCCTCTAGTATGCCAAAAAAGCATCGTAAAAGGGATCATCACGGTAAATATAAAATAGGTATAAAAATAGTATCTAAACTCACCAAAGAGCATGATACCCAAAGAGCGACTATCGACAAAAAGATAAGAGATTACTTCATAAAACCCTAATGTAATCACCGAATAAAGTGTAATTTGAGACAAAAGATTGACCAAAGAAAGGCAGACCCTTTTGTTGAGATTACGGTACGTAAAATAGGTATAAAAGATCATTACAGCCGACGAAGCGACAAATGAAGAAACCATAAAATAAAACATCAACGTCGGATAACTTGTCCATAAATTTCTTGCCAAATTCATATTGAAAAGCTTTGCTTGGACATAAAACTCTGTAAAGTCAACCAATAAGCTTAAAATCAAAATAGGAAATGCCAGCCGCTTCACCCAATGATTTTTATGGGCAATAAGAAGATAAATTTCAAAAACAACCAAAGGGATATAAATGATATAAAGAGGCAACATCAACCACATCCCAGAATGAATTTGTGGGGAGAGAAACATCCAATGAAGATGCAACGCATTCAAATCAAGTAAGATAGTAAAAAGACCACTCAACACCATCGCCAAACCTAAGGTCAAAAATCCTGATGCTGCCCTTTTGATAAGATCGATATTGAAAAATTCGGCAAAAGCCACCAGAAAGATCATCCCAGAACCAGTATAGACCATATAAATATAATTGACAATATAAAGCGACCATGGTGCCTCTCGTTTTACCTCGCCACCAGCCCCAAAGACCGCCTCTTTCATCGCGTGCGCGACTTCGATACTTCCAGGGTGCATCCCGGCATCAAATGCGGTAGCCGAAGGGATTAAATACCGCTCACTCAATACATCCCATACCCCTATGAGTGAAACGATAAATAAGGCATAAGCAATATACATCACCCTATTGAACAAAAGTGCCTTGAGTGAGGTAAAATGAATTTGTAAACCCGCAAAACGTTTTTTCATATCTCCCCCCTTCTTTTGATCGCATCTGCTTTTGCTTTCATATATACAGGTTCGAAGGTCTCCCAGGTATAAATCTTCGTATCGACATCGACCGAGTTCATCGCAAAATAATCATTGTTTTCAGGAAGAAGATAAAAAAGCTTCGGCACTGTCCCCTCACTCTCTTTGAGAAAGTAAAATTTACGCGCTTTGAGCAACGCGATGAGTTCAGAATTTTCATCATCCAAATCCCCAAAAAGTCTCACTTTGGTAGGGCAAGTCGCTTGACACGCCGTGGTCGTCTCCCCTTTCCCTATACGGGTATCGAAACAAAAAGTGCACTTGTCTACTGCTACTTTCGTGTCATCCACAAAACGGGCATCATAAGGACACGCCTCCATGCACCCTTTACATAAGATGCACATATCCTTGTCTGTCATCACCAAGCCCCCAGGCGCAAAATGGCTTGCTCCTGTAGGGCACACATCCACACAAGGGGCATTGATACAATGGTTACATTGTGAAGGATGGTAAGCAACAAAGGGGGACCCAAAAATACTTTTTTCTGACTGTGTAACCCAAATACGCTGTTTATCTGCCCCCAGCTGCACCCCGTTCTCTTCTTTGCAGGCTACTTCACATGCTTTACAATCAATACAATTTTGATACTCTAATGCCATCGCAAACTGCATCCTACACCTTCCTTTTTATAATCAAACGCAATAATGGGCAAAGCCCATTCATGCTACGCTGACGCTGTGTCAACTTCAGCAGTTGGCTCACGCGACTAGTCGCTTTTGGAAGGTGCATCATCTATACCTTCCTTATCTCTACAAGTGTTTCGTGCATAGCGGCGGAGCCAAATATACTCTCTATAGTATCTTCGATAATCATGTTATCACTGGCACCATTCCTATACCCAAAAGTCAATCCTGTAGATTCTGAACCAAATCCATGGACATAAAAAACAGTCTCTTTAATGATCTTGATCGTTGGATAGGCTTTAATATGGATCTTTCCTATACTGCTTTTTACTTCGACGATATCTCCATATGCGATACCAAGCGCTTGCGCTTGTGTTTTGTTGATCCAAAGATAATTTTCTTTCATCACATCAAGCAACATAATGTTATTAGAAGTGGCATTTTGGCTCTGCACGGCATGACGACCGGTAATAAATTTAAATCTATTCTCAGGCGTTTGTGTATAGAGTGCATCATGCCATGTAGGCATAGGATCCACCCCATGTTCTTGCATCACCGGAAGATAACACTCTACTTTACTCGATTTGGTTCCAAGATTTTTTTTAAGTGCTGCGATCTCTTTTTCATCCACACAGGTATCTTCGGTATTGAGTCGACTCTCTCCACCTGGGGTGGTGTAATATTTTTTATCTTCAGGATAATACACATATTCATTCGTAGAGAGTGGTTTAAAATACTCCTTCATATGCGGATAGAAGACCCCGTTTTCTTTCAGTGCCTGGTACGCTGCTTCACCAT
>JBEAQM010000160.1:0-4611 GCA_041163845.1 Pseudomonadota bacterium
CCTATTGCGGCAGGGTTGATGCTCTCTGGCGTGAGTGCTGGGGCAGCTTTTGTCTTTCTTAGCGCAGGACCAGCGACCAATACCGTGACGATAGGGGTGGTAAAAAAGATATTAGGGAGCCGTTCGTTGGGGATTTATTTGGGGAGTATCATTGTAGGTAGCATCTTTTTCGGGATGGGGCTCGATGCTTTTTTCGCCGTTTCAGACATCAATCCCGCATCACTTATCCATATCCACGAAGAGGATAGTCTTTTGTCTAGAGGAAGTGCTATCCTCCTTTGGGGGCTTGTGGGGTATTTGATCGTCGTAAGAAAGAAGTGACTTTTAAAAATTTAAAAATCTTGCTGTATAATCGAGCATACTATATATGATAAAGGAATAATGATATGAATGATGAAACAAATGTAATTTATGCGGGCTTTTGGAAACGTTTTGCAGCGTATATCATAGATTTTTTTGTTCTTTTTATCCCCTCATTTATTATCGGTTTTACTATAGGGATGACTTATGGGAATATACTTACTACTGATGAGCTTGAAGGTCTGAATAACTTAGTGGGGATTGTGATATCGTGGTTGTATTGGGCAGTCATGGAGAGTTCGCCTAAACAAGCAACTCTAGGCAAAATGGCATTAGGGATTAAAGTGACTAATTTAAATGGAGAAAGAATCTCTTTTGCTAGAGCTAGTGGTCGTTTCTTTGGCAAAATTGTCTCATCACTTCTTTTGCTTATAGGGTTTATCATGATTGCTATCACCAAAAAGAAACAAGGGTTGCATGACAAGATGGCAGGAACCCTTATCGTGAATCAATAATCCAACTTATTTTTGAGGATACAACAACAAAAATCCCCCTAAGCAGAGCGCTGAGATCATAATAATGGATGCGCCTGATGAGAGGTTGTAACTATATGATAGGATCAATCCCGCAAGGGTAAACAACGCTGCGATGAATCCTGAAAGAAACATCATAAAAAAGAGCGACTGAGAGAGTTTTTCGGCGATATAAACGGGTATCGTCAGCATCGCGATGACCAAAATAAGCCCGACTACTTTGATAGCAATTACCACCGTTAATGCAGCCAACACCAAAATAAGGGTATAGAAAAAAGTGACATTGACATGGCGCAGTTTGGCATATTCGCTGTCATAAGAGACGGCTAAAATATCTCTATACCAAAACGTGACCACCACCAAGATCAATACCAACAATCCACCCATAAAATATAAATCTTCCGTACTTACGGCTAAAATGGAGCCAAAAAGATAGCTCATTAGATCGACATTATACCCCTCTGTAAGATCGACGAAGATGACACCGATCGCCATCCCCACTGCCCAAATAAGACCGATAAAGGTATCGATACGGTGGCGTTTTTTTAGTGTGAGTAGGGCGATGAGTAGCGCAGCACCTACAGCAAACACGGAAGCGCCTAAAAAAATAGGCAATCCAAAATAAACAGCAAGACCGATCCCACCATAAGAGGTATGTGCAATCCCTCCTGCGAGGAATACCATACGATTCACCACGATCAAAGAGCCGATGATCCCCGCAGCAAAACTCACGAGCAATCCTGCAACTAGCGCATGTTGGACAAACTCAAACTGAAGTGCTTCTATCATTTGTTTGCCCGCCATTTTAAAGGTGATTCATCGGTGCTACAACTGTCGCACGCTTCACTCCCTAGCAACTGAAGAAGCTCTACTTCACAAAAGTGCCCTTTCTCTCCATGGGTATGAAATGTTTTTTCTTTATCTGATATATCGTGGAAAGAGAGTCTTTTGTTGATATGTGCTGCTTTGTTTGCATACTCTAAGATGACAGAGATATCGTGGCTTACGACAATGATAGTGATGGTTTGATTGAGTAGCTTAATGAGCTCATAAATCTCTTTTTGACCAGTGATATCGATACTTGAGGTGGGCTCATCAAGTATGAGTATCTCTGGATGGGCACATAATGCACGGGCGATCATCACCCTTTGGCGCTGACCACCAGAGAGCGAGCCTATTTTTGTATCGGCATATTCTTCCATGCCTACTTGCGCCAAAGCCCCCATGGCACACGCTAACTCCTCTTTACTGTACCCAAATAAAGGGCGTTTCCCCCCGATATGCCCCATCATGACAACTTCGATTACTTTGATAGGAAAATCGGTATTGACATTGGTGTTTTGGGGGACATATCCGATTTTTGCAAGGCTTTTTTCTGGTGTACTCCCAAAGATAGAGATAGACCCTTTTTGAGGGATTTGAAGACCTAGAATGAGCTTAAGCAAGGTCGATTTGCCGCCACCATTGGGACCGATGATAGCCAAAAAATCTTTTTTAGCTACAGAAAGGTTGATATTTTCTAAGATTGTTTGTTGTTTGTCATAGCCAAAAGTGAGGTGCTTGATCTCAAGTACAGACATTTTATTTCCCTGTAGCGATCGCTTTAGCAATCATGAGAAGATTTTCTGACCAATCTGCAGCAAGCGGTGTTACTTTTATAACGGGTATTGCTAACTCTTTAGCGATGATCTTTGCAGCGTTGTCTGAAAATTCAGGCTGTATAAAGATCGCTTTTACCTGTGCTTCTCTGGCTTCTTTGAGTAGGTGGATGAGCTCTTTAGGTTTAGGCTCTTTCCCTTCGATCTCTACAGCGATCTGGCGGAGTCCATACGCTTTGGCGAAGTAGCCCCAAGAGGGGTGTAGCACCATAAATGTTTCTCCCCCTTGAAAAGAAGAGAAAATTTGGCGAATTTTTTGATCTGTTTGCTCTGCCAAAGCGACAAAAAGGTCTAGATTGTGTTGATAATACTCGGCGTTGGCTGGATCGATTGTTTGTAATTGTGTGGCGATGTTTTGAGCGATATGCTTGACATTATGAGGGGTCGTCCAGATATGAGGATCCTCGCCATGGTGATCATGGCTATGGTGGATATGTGCTTCATGCTCTTGCTCCTCCATAACCATTTTTTCGATACCTTCATCAAGGTCGACCACTTTCATCTTGGGGTTGAGACTTTGGAATTTAGGAAGCCATACAGATTCAAACTCCACATCGATAGCAAAATAGAGTTGGGCTTGTGCGATATCGATCATCTGAGAGGGTTTGGGCTCGTAGGTGTGCGGTGAATTCCCTGGCATCACCATCAAGGCGACATTGACTTTATCGCCACCAATAGCCTCGAGAAATGTTTTTTCAGGCAAGATACTCACCACCACATTAAGCTTTCCAAAAAGTGTCATCGTTAAAAATAGGGGGATAAATAGGATTTTTTTCATGGGGATATTATAGCGAAAAATCTATACAGAGACACCCATACCTATCGCATCAGAGAGGATAATTTCACTTTCATTAAACACGATGGAGGTTTGGACAGGATGGGAAGCCAAAAGATTCACTGCATCAAGGTCAAGCATTGTAATGCTATCTGCTTTTGCCGAGGCGAGATGGACACCTGCTGCTATAGCGATAGGACCTTCAAGCATGCATCCCATCATACACTTTGTTTCATAACTTTTTGCCAAATCTGCGAGCTGTAATGCTTGCGAGATACCACCTGTTTTAGCCAGTTTGATATTGATATAGTCTACCGCTTGCAATTCAAGCAGGGTACGGGCATCTTTAAGTGAAAATACCGATTCATCAGCCAAAAGAGGCGTTTGTACCCTTTGCTTGATATAGAGAAACCCTTCAATATCCTCTGCTTTCACTGGCTGTTCTATACACTGCGCCATAATCCCTTTGGCTTCTATGGCTTGAAGCAATGCCACACTCTCTTGTGCTGACCATCCTTGATTTGCATCGAGTCTAAGGGTGATATCTTTTCCTATGGATTCAGAGATCGCAACGATCCGTTCGATATCTCTGCTTGGAGTGTCACCGATTTTAATTTTGAGTGTTTGATACCCAAGCTCAACTGCTTTCAGGGCATCTTGCACCATCGTATCTGTCTCATTTAGGCTGATGGTAATATCTGTATAGAAAGCGGTTTGTGTCCCACCTAGCATTTTGTAGAGTGGTTGTTTTTGACTTTTGGACTTAAGGTCGTATAGCGCGATTTCAAGGGCTGATTTGGCTGTAGTATTTTTCAGGATTTTGGTATGAATATTATTTAATATAAGTTCAAACTCTTCTATTTCTCGACCAACGATAAAAGGCTTAAGATACTCGATAGTAGCGATCATAGAGCCTATCGTCTCACCTGTGATGACAGGGGTAGGTGCCCCTTCACCATACCCGATAGTTCCATCGTCACATACAAGCATTACTACAAGGTCTTCGAGTGATTCAACACGACGTAAAGAAGTCACAAAAGGTGTTTTGAGCGGTGCTTTGAGCAAGGTGGTCTTGATATCGATGATTTTCATGGTCTCTTCGCTTTGGGTAGTGTGATGTAATTATATCAGATGGATAGCGTTATCCACTGATATACGCCAAAATTTTTCCTACCATTAGTCCACCAAATGTTCCTATAATATACCCAAGCATCGCCATCAAAACACCAATAGGAATCAGTGCTTTTGAATAAGCAGATGCGAGTATGGGTGCTGAAGCGACACCGCCGATATTTGCAAGAGAAGCAACGCCTAATGAGAAAAGATCAAGTTTAAAAAGCTTTGC
>JBEAQM010000161.1:0-2597 GCA_041163845.1 Pseudomonadota bacterium
CATGGCATATTGGTCGTTTTTTTAAGCCCTCCCACAACCATTGGGACCAAAATACTTGAAATCACAACGATCAATAACCCTTTATGATAGCTTTTAAACTTACCAGAAAACCTCGCATAGAGATAAAAAAATAAGATCGCAACCCCCACCAAAATAATCGCTTTTTTTAGCCCCGTATAGAAGATAAATTTATAAGGCTCTAGCTGTTTATCGACCATCCATGTACCACTTGCAACATCAAATAACCTATCTTGCATCTGTCCATCCAACGGACTCAACCCAAAAAAAATGATCGTTGCGATGAGAATCACACCTGTGATGAATATCTGTTTATTGCGCGACATTGAGTATATCCTTTTGTGGTTGGTAGATGGTGGTTTGCACACCAAAAAATCCCAAGAGTGTATGGGAGAGATTGTCTTGCGAAAATGACTCATTGGTGTTTTGTTTTAACGTATCAATATTCGTTTGATGGGTACTATGCGCTCCAAACCACATCAGTGATCCGACATGTTTTTGCCCTTCTGGGGCGAACATATAGGGGATTCCATGCAGATAGATCCCATTTTCACCTAAGCTCTCACCATGATCGCTCATATAGATCATCCCCACATCGTTTGCCTCATCATACTGCTGCAAAAACGCAATGGTTTTGGCTAAAAAATCATCCGTATACAAAATCGCATTGTCATACGCATTGGTGATCTCTTGTTGGGTACATGCCTCAAGTTGATTGGTGGTGCACACAGGGGTAAACTTCTCAAACGCTTTTGGATACCTTTTAAAATACTCCGGACCATGGTTCCCCATCTGGTGCAATACGATCAAGATATCTTGATCTGGATGCTCAGACACAAACCTATCAAGCCCGACCAACATCCCCTCATCACGACATTCACCTTCACACATCGTATTGTGTTCATTGCTCTTATAGTTTTCATACACGACTCTGTCTGCTACCCCTTTAGAGTTAGAGTTGTTATCTCGCCAAATGATCGCTACTTTGCCTGTATGGTGAATGACGTCTAGTACATTCTCTTCAAATTTTGCATCATCCATATCAAAACTGCTTCTATCTCTCATAGAGAACATACAAGGGACGCTATGTGCTGTCGATGTCCCACACGAAGAGACATCTGCAAGATTGATGATATTTTCTTTGCGAAGGTTGGGATTGGTCTCTCTTTCGTACCCATTGAGTGAAAAATGATCCCAGCGTGCCGCTTCACCTACCACCATCACTAAAATCTTTCTTTTCCCCCCATGTGAGATCTGCGCATCGGTCCCCATCTGCTCGATAGGTCTATTGGTATTGGCTGTGAGTGTTTTGGTCAGCTTGCCGACACTATAGATCCAAAATGGTGGGTTGGTGTATTGTCTAAGCTGTTTGTGCTCTCTGAAAAACGAAGCATAATTACCACCCAAAAGTGCGATCGTAACGAGGATCACCCCTAGTGCGATACCCAATGCCATCAGTTTGGAGATCAGCTCTTTTTTGAAGGTACCATAGGTGATTTTCGTCTTATAGACCACATACGAAGGGAGGAGTCCAAGCAACACAAAGTAAAGCCCCATCTTAAGACTAAGCAATCCCAGCGTCTCCGCCCCATCTGTCTGAAGTGCATTAATGAGCATCCCATCATCGATCATCACCCCGTATGTGTCCATAAAATACGCTGCAAATGATGACGCGATGAAGAAGAAGATCAAAAGTGGTTTAAGGGTATAGCGGTAACTCAAAAGCTGTAACAAAAAGAGGATAAAAAAGAAAAGTACGATGCCCAAAGAGGCTAAAAACCCTATATTCTCACCCAACGGATAGACCTCTGTCACATGACTAAAAAATGAAACATTATAAAATGCTACGAAAAAGAGAGAACTCAAAATAATGATATGGTTTCGTGTGAATTGCATGGATGTCCTAGGTTTTTGTAGATTATACTGTGAGTTTATTAATCGAATGTAAACTATTGATGCTTTTATATCTCATCAAAACGCTTGATTTTAGCCCCCAATAAAGGCGACACTTTCGATACTTCAGAAATAAACGTATCCCACTTCCTTACATTACGTTTTGTTGCCAAAAAGGAAATATATTCTAAAAATGGTATTTGATTATTATCCCCCACACCATCTATCGCTATCAATTTATACTGATCATTTTTATGCTGTATCAATAAATTCCCTAGTCCAAAATCTGAAAATAAAATCTTTTCTTTTTTTAAGTATTGCCTAAACTCCTCTATGAGTTTTACTATCGCTTGATTCATTATTGGATCATGTTGATGCAGATAAGATTCTAAGCTTTGGGAGATCTTGCCATTCGTATCTCGAATAAGCTCATATACCTCTGCATCTCCTATATTTGTATTGATAGGACCGATATATCTAGCGATCATCTCAAACGAAATACCTCTTTTTTTGAGTCTTTTATAGTAATTTATTTCTCTTTGGCTACTTCGTTTCCCTTTAGGGGATGAAATTTTGACACAACGATCTCGTTGTATAGGATGGTAATAACATTTTCTATTCCGCCCTTCCCCGATAAAAAGATTTTCATTTAAATCAATTTTCATCTTTTAAACTTTCTTCCATAT
>JBEAQM010000162.1:0-4781 GCA_041163845.1 Pseudomonadota bacterium
TTGCCGATCGTGGTGTGTAACATGTTTGAAAAAGGGAATCTTTTAGCGATCGTCAAAGGTGATATGAGCCTTTGTTCAATCGTCAAATAGTAGAATTTAGAAAGGAAAAAGTATGAGAACAGAACAATTAACAGCAGCAGCATTAAAAAATGTAGATTATGATAAATATCTTTTGGCAAATGCCGTAGGTAAAAGAGCAGAGGCTATTGCAAATGGTGCAAAGATACTTTTGAACCAAGATACTTCTGGTATGAAAAATTCAGATATTGCACTTCAAGAGATAGCTGAAGGTAAGATTACAGTCACGCTAGAAGGGTAATTCCCATTGGATGCTTTTTTAGATAAAGCGAAACAAATCAATACCATAGAGGGGGCAAAATCTCTTCTTGGAGAAGTGCTTGGAACGCCACAACCAGATACACTTCAAGCACTAGAACTCTCCCTCAATGCACACGAAGGTCAAGTACGTAAAAGCGGTGAACCGTATATCGTTCATCCTATTTTAGTTGCAGCGATTACCGCCAAGATTTCTAATGATGAAAAGATGGTACAAGCCGCACTGTTACATGATGTCGTAGAAGATACAGACTATACCATCGAAGAGTTAACAAAAGTATTTGGCGAGGATGTCGCTCACATGGTGGAGGGACTGACCAAGATCGTTCAAATCCGCGATGAAGAGTTAGCCCCTTCGGGTTCAGATGAAAGACTGATCAACTCAGCATTGACATTTAGGAAGATGTTGATCGCTTCCATTAAAGATGTCCGTGTGTTGGTCATCAAACTTTGCGATCGACTCCATAATATGGTAACGCTTGAAGCGTTAAGTGCGGAAAAACAAAGACGTATTGCAGAAGAGACACTGGTGGTGTATGCTCCTATCGCCCATAGATTGGGTATTTCGATGTTAAAAAATCAGCTTGAGGATTATAGCTTTCGTTATATTTATCCAGAAGATTATGAAAAGATCGATCGTTACATTCAATCCAATTCCCAAAATCTCAAATTTAAACTCAATGCATTTATTCAAAAAGTAGATGCACTTATGCAAAAAGATGGCTTTAAAGAGGGAGATTTTGAAATTTTTGGCAGGGTAAAACACTATTATTCTATCTATCTAAAGATGCACCGTAAAGGGGTGAGTATAGAGGAAGTTTTGGATCTTCTTGCGATTCGTATTATCGTTAAAAAGCCTATCGGATGTTATCGTGTATTGGGATTGTTGCATTTGAGTTTTACCCCTTTAATCTCTAGATTTAAAGATTATATCGCTGTCCCTAAAGAGAACGGGTACAAAACCATCCATACCACACTTTTTGATGAAGAGGGTATCGTTGAGGCACAGATACGTACTCAGCAGATGCATCGGCTTGCCGAATACGGTGTTGCAGCCCATTGGAAATATAAAGGTGGCGATAATAGTGTGAACCTTGCATGGCTTGAGAGCTTACACTATCAAAACGAATCGGTAGAAGAGTTTTATGAGCTGGCAAAATCAGATCTTTTCTCTGAAGATATCACCGTTTTTTCACCCAAAGGGGACTATTTTACATTACCTAAAGGTTCCACGGCACTTGATTTTGCTTATGCTGTACACTCTAAGATTGGTATGACTGCATCCGGAGCACTGGTGAATAAACAAAATGCCTCTTTGCTTACGGTACTAAAAAATGGAGACATCGTCAAAATCATCAAGGACAATGATCCCCATTTGTATTGTTCATGGCTTGATACAGTGAAAACCTCTAAAGCCAAAGAGGGGATTAGAGGCTCTTGTAGAGCAAGGCTCAAAGAGTCTGATACCCTCAGTGCTTACAATATCTTAGCGACATTGTTTTCTCAAAAAAGCAAAGAGATCGAAAAATTTGTCGAAGAGATACACCAAAAGGATTCCATTTATAAACTCCCTTCAAGGCTCGATTATTTTAAAGATGTCACCTATAAAGTCGCAGATTACATCGGGACGCAAGAGGTCCGTTTTTGGGAACTATTGAAAAAGGGGTATAAAAAGCCAAATTTAAAAGAGTTGGACCATTTTAAATTTTATGCGAATAAAACGATAGAAGGGGTGGAGTTTGATTACTGTTGTCACCCTAAAGTAGGCGATGAAATTGTTGCATTTTATAAGGGTAGTAAGGCTATTATACACCACAAATTATGCAAGAAAGCCTATGAGAAAATGTTGGTAGGTGAAGCGATGCTTTTTGTGGGTTGGAGAAGCTCTAAACTCTCTCGTTATCGCTTAACGATCAGCCTCCAAAATAAAAAAGGTATTTTGGCAGACTTGCTGACAAAGTTATCTGATTTTGATCTCAATATTCTAAGTATTGAACTAGGGATTAGAAACTCTGAACAGGCAGAATATTGTCAGATCGATGTAGAAAGCAGCG
The DNA here is from genome assembly GCA_041163845.1 of Pseudomonadota bacterium. Lineage (GTDB taxonomy): Bacteria > Campylobacterota > Campylobacteria > Campylobacterales > Sulfurovaceae > Sulfurovum. Next base: position 2,391 of record JBEAQM010000162.1, read on the forward strand.
AATCGAAAAAACATACACTTGCAGATAAAATCTCTAAAGGGTTTAAACTCATTGAGATTATCAGTTTAGATGATGCGTATAACAAATAATAAGGGATAGTAACTATGGTACAAAAAGCGTTAGAAGAGATCAGTAGAGGTTGTGCAGAAATCATCGATATGGAGCGAATTGAAAAATTGGTTTCAAAGTATTATGCTGATGGTACAACCTATACCGTCAAAGCAGGATTTGACCCTACTGGAGCAGATTTGCACCTGGGGCATACAGTGCTTCTTCAAAAGCTTAAAACATTCCAAAACCATGGGGCAAAAGTGCAACTGCTTATTGGGGACTTTACAGCGATGATCGGTGATCCTACAGGTAAAAGTGAAACCAGAAAAGTATTAGATCATGGCACGATTATCGCTAATGCAAAGACCTATCAAGAGCAAGTGTTTAATATCTTAGATGAAACAAAGACAGACGTAGTCTATAATGCCCAATGGTTGAACAAGCTTGGTGCATTAGGGATGATCGAACTCTCGACTACCTTTAATGTGGCGCGTATGTTAGAGCGAGATGATTTTGAGAAACGGTATAAAGGGGGACAAAGTATTTCAATTTCCGAGTTTTTATACCCTTTACTTCAGGGGTATGACTCTGTAGTGCTTAAAAGTGATATTGAAATTGGTGGAACAGATCAGAAGTTTAATCTTCTTATGGGAAGACATCTCCAAAGGGTTTATGAGACGGGTAAAGAACAAGCAGTGTTGATGATGCCTATTTTGGAGGGGCTTGATGGCGTCCAAAAAATGAGTAAGTCACTCAACAACTATATTGGTATCACTGAAGAACCAAATGCTATTTATGCAAAAACGCTTTCAATTTCAGATGAATTGATGTGGCGTTATTATGAACTTTTGAGTGAAAAATCGTTGCATGATATTGCTACATTAAAAGAAGAAGTCAAAGAGGGGAAGGTCCATCCTAAAATCGCCAAAGAAAATCTTGCATTAGAGTTGGTCACGCGGTTTTATAATGAAGAGTTAGCTACACTAGCTAAATCAGAATTTGATAATGTTTTCAAGGCAAACCAACTTCCTACGGAGATGGATGAGGTAGAGGTAGAAGCGGGAATATGGATCTGTAAAGCATTAGTAGATGCTGGGCTAGAACCATCGACTTCTCAAGCTAGACGGGATATCAAACAAAATGCGGTGAGTATGGATCAGAAGAAAGTTTCTGATGATACCTTAAACCTTGAGGTTGGAGAGTATATCTTGCAAGTAGGTAAAAGAAAGTTTGCGAAAGTGAAGGTGGGATAATGGCATTTAAATCATTAAAAATTGGAAAATATACGATAGAAAAGCCTATTATCCAAGGGGGTATGGGAGTTGGTATCTCTTGGGATCAGTTGGCTGGTAACGTCTCTAAAGAAGGTGGGCTGGGTGTCATCTCTGCTGTGGGTACAGGTGTGTATGAGAATAGAAAATATGCCCATCAAGTAGTCGGGGATAATCGACCATTAGAGGTTGAAAACTTTTACTCGAAAGAGGCACTGTTTAAGATCTTTGAAAACGCGCGTAAGATTTGTGGTGATAAGCCTCTGGCTGCAAATATCCTTTATGCAATCAATGATTATGACAGAGTCGTTCGAGATGCGTGTGAAGCAGGAGCCAATATCATTATCACTGGTGCTGGATTGCCTTTGACGATGCCTGATGCTGCGAAAAATTATCCTGATGTAGCACTCGTTCCTATCGTATCGACTGCAAAAGCGTTGAAGATTTTATGTAAACGTTGGCAAAAATCTCATGGAAGACTTCCTGATGCTGTCATCGTAGAAGGTCCACTTAGTGGTGGACATCAAGGGTTTAAGTATGAAGAGTGTTTTCTCCCAGAAAATCAACTTGAAGCGATCTTACCTCCGGTAGTCGAAGAGGCAAAGAACTGGGGCTCTATGCCTATTATTGCAGCGGGTGGTGTATGGGATCATGATGATATTGTAAAGATGATCGAACTTGGTGCAGATGGTGTACAGATGGGAACACGATTTATCGGTACAGTTGAGTGTGATGCAAGCGATGTGTTTAAAAAGTTGATTGTCAGTGCAAAAGAAGAAGATATCAAACTTTTTAAATCGCCAGTGGGCTACCCAGCGCGTGGTGTAAGAACCAACCTTCACAAAATGATTGAAGAGAAAACAGCACCAAAAGTCGCTTGTATCTCTAATTGTGTCGCACCTTGCCATAGAGGTGAGGAGGCTAAAGCGGTAGGGTATTGTATTGCAGATAGATTGAGTGATGCGTATGATGGTGACTTAGAAAAAGGGCTTTTCTTTACTGGGGCAAACGGGTATCGTCTTAATGAAATCATTACGGTAAAAGCCTTGATGGATAAATTGATGAATGG
>JBEAQM010000163.1:0-3521 GCA_041163845.1 Pseudomonadota bacterium
TCTCAAATTTAAATGAAGGTTACCCAATTATGAAAAATTTTTTATTCTCTATTACTTTAATCTTAGTGATACTTGGTGGGCTTTTTATGTATGCACTTTACACTGAAGGGGCATTTGAAACACACGCTATATCAGATGAAAATACGCAACCTTTTGCAGCTACTATGAAATGTGAGACAGGCAAATGTGGTGGTGCAATGGAGCAAAATATGAGCACCAAATGTGAAACAGGCAAATGCGAAACAGGCAAGTGTGACTTTGGAAAATAGGGTTTAGTGGTTTGGAGGTCGAAATGGGTGCAGGATGAAGCTCCTTATCTCCTCACACACGTCAAAGCGTTTGACGTACTTGTTCTATCCAAAAAGGGATCACACGTTGTTCTGCTTTGAGGGTGGTGCTCATCCCATGTCCAGGATAGACGGTAAAATCTTCTGTAATCGTAAGGACTTTTTGTAAGCTCTTGAGCATCTCTTCGCCGCTGGATGCAGGGAAATCCCATCGTCCAATACTTCTTTCAAACAAAAAATCGCCACTAAACCACACATCGCCTATCTGGATGATGCTACATCCAGGAGTGTGTCCAGGGAAGTGGCGGAATTTGATTTCTACCCCTTGAAGTAATACTATTTCATCCCCGTCGATGGTGTAGTCAGGGGTACTAGGAGGTACCCCTTGCCCCAGTGGGTCATCTTGGAGCATAAACACATCTCCTTTGGGGCAGTAGATAGGGATGTGTAGTTTCTCTTTGAGTTCAGCATTTGACCAGACATGATCGAAGTGTCCATGGGTATTGAGTATCGCTACAGGATTGGTGACATGTTCCATGACCCACTTGGTCGCACCCATACCAGGATCAATGATCAAATCTTTCCCCTCAATAGTAGCGATATAGCAGTTGGTTTGGTATGCGCCCATAGGTTGTATTTTGATTTGCATGATATAATTCTCCTATGATTATAGATACCCTTTTAGAGCAAGCGATTGTGAGTGATGATGTGAGTCTAAAAGAGCGACTTACGACACAATGTTTGGCTTATTGTAACCAAAATGAGATTAGTCTTAGTGAGACATTTGAGCCACTTCATTTTACGCATCCTTCGTATGCTTCTAAATGTCATATCGTAGACCCTCGAGCACTTCCTGCACGCAAAGATTTTGAGACCAAAGAGGGGTTGGCTACGTTGGTGCATGCGATCGCACATATCGAGTATTCCGCTATCGATCTGGCACTTGATGCTGTGTATCGTTTCCCATCTATGCCACTTACCTATAAGATCGATTGGTTGGAAGTCGCTCTTGATGAGATACGTCACTATCAAATGCTTGAGTCTATTTTAAACGATTTAGGATTTGCGTATGGGGATTTTCCTGTGCATTGTGGACTTTTCGATGCAGCAGAGCATACGGCAGAGAATATCCTTCATCGTATGGCGATTATCCCCCGTTATTATGAAGCATCTGGATTAGATGTAAGTCCACAGATTTTGAAAAAGCTAGAGAATCGTCGTAAAAATCCAGAGGTAAAACGTGTAATTGAGGCGTTGCATATTATCTACAATGAGGAGATAGATCATGTCCAAAAAGGGGACAAATGGTTTAAATATCTTTGTAAAGCCTCAGGGTATCAAGCCCAAGAAGAAGTCTCTGTGTATTTTGAGATACTTGAACAGTATGAGCTTCTCTCTAAGCATCGCCCGCATGTCAATGTAGCAGCCAGAAAAGAGGCAGGATTTTCGTGCATAGAGATCAAAAAACTTGGGGCGAAGGAGTGTTCGTGAAAAATTTTTTTGAAACCCTGTTTTTTGCCCCTAAATGGTACCACTATCCTTTGATCGTCTTATTGTCGCCGATCTCTATCGTGTATGGGATAGTTATGTCTTTGCGAAGGGTTTTATCTCCCAAAAAAGATATGGGACTTCCTATCATTTCTGTGGGAAACTTGATCGTTGGGGGGAGTGGGAAAACCCCTTTTACGATCGCGTTGGCATCACAGCTTGAAGGTGTCGCGATCATCTCTAGAGGATATGGACGCAAAAGCAAAGGTTTGGTTGAGGTAAGCACAGAGGGAAACATTTTGGTCGATGTAGCGCACAGTGGTGATGAGCCTATGCTGATGGCGTTGGCGCTACCTAACGCAAGCGTGATTGTCAGTGAAAAACGTGAAATAGCAATCGCCTTAGCGAAAGAAAATGGGGCAAAATGTATTATCTTGGATGATGGGTTTAATCAGGTGCAGATCAAAAAGTTTGAGATTGTACTTGAACCCAAAGAGATCAAAAATTATCTCCCTTTTCCTGCAGGGGCTTTTAGGGAGTTTTGGTTTAACCGAAAGTATGCCGATATCGTAGCCAAAGAAGGGGATGTGTTTGTCCGTAAAGTAACGTATGAAAACCTGACCCCTCGCATGGTGCTGGTGACGGCGATCTCTCATCCTTCACGGCTAGATAGCTATCTTCCTCAAGGAGTGGTAGCCAAAGTCTATTTAGAGGATCATGCCTATTTTGAAGAAGCGATGTTACGTGAACTCCTTGTGAAGCATGATGCCCAGACACTCTTGGTGACCGAAAAAGATGCAGTGAAAATGAGAGATTTTAAGTTGCCTATCTCTCAAATGAAGCTAAAATTAGAGATCAAAGAGCAGGTTATAGCTGAAGTAAAAAAGTATATTAAAGGGATACAAAAATGAATCACAATATCGATGTTGTCAAGACACTTTTAGATGCGTTGCCATTTATCAAAAAATTTGCCAATGAAAAGATCGTCATTAAGTATGGAGGAGCAGCACAAACCAGTGCAGCACTCAAAGAGCAGTTTGCACAAGATATTGTACTCCTTCACTTGGTCGGGATGAAGCCAATTATTGTACATGGTGGGGGGAAGAGTATTACGCAGTTGCTGAGTGATCTTGGTGTCGATACGACATTTGTAGATGGGCAGCGTGTGACGACCAAAGAGGTGATGCGTGTGGTAGAGATGGTGCTTAGTGGTGAGATCAACAAAGAGATTGTGTCACTTCTTGACAACCATGGTTCTAAAGCGATTGGGATTTCAGGTAAAGATGGTGGGTTTTTAAAGGGGATTCCAAAAGATTTTGAAAACTTTGGTTATACCGGTATTATCGAACATGTAGATCCTGAAATCGTGAATAATATCATCGATGATGGTGCGATTCCTGTGATCGCACCCATCGCTGGAAGTAGTACCATGGGACACCCTGGCTTTAACATCAATGCCGATCTTGCCGCAAGTAAGATCGCGGTAGCGCTTGAGGCAAGAAAAGTACTTTTTCTTACAGACACTCCAGGGGTACTCAATAAAGACAAAGAGCTTATCACCAATTTAAGTATCGAAAAAACCGAAGCACTAAAAGCAGATGGAACGATCCAAGGGGGGATGGTACCTAAAGTGGATGCTTGTATTGAGGCATTGCGTGGTGGGGTCAAAAAAGCACATATTATCGATGGGCGCGTAGAGCATTCATTGCTTTTGGAGATATTGACCAGTTCGGGTGTGGGAACGTG
>JBEAQM010000164.1:0-7491 GCA_041163845.1 Pseudomonadota bacterium
TAAAAGAGACGGTGCATACTCAGGGGTGGTAATCCGAATCGTAAAATCGATCATAAAAAAGGTGACAAAAAATTGTGTCATAGTGAGGTTTGAAAGCATAAAACTGTTCATAAAGCTCAAAAATCCAAACAAAAAAAGCAACCCAGCTGCAGCTCTTGCCTCTCTCTCATTAAGCACAGGTTGATCATACCCTTCTACTATATTACCAAAAACACTTTTTTTCATTTTAGCGACTCACTGTATGATTTGATTTTTCATATCATACAATGTCTCTGTGGAATCTCTATGGAACGGTTAAAGTTTTTGTTTTAATGCTTGTACCCTTTGATACGCTTTTTCGATACCCTCTTCTTTCACTTCACCACTTTGCACCAATTGTGCAATAGTACCCACCAATGTTTTCGTACTTACGATTTTGTTAGGGTCGAGCTGATTACCGATGAGCAGTATGTCATCTCCTGCGTTTATGGCTAACTTCAGGGTATTTTTCAAACCATATTTTTGGGTAATTGCACCCATTTGAAGGTCATCAGTGATCACTACACCTTGATATCCAATCTCCCCTCTTAGTAACCTAGTGATGGTTTGAAAAGAGAGACTTGCTGGATACTCTGAATCAATCTTTTGATTAAACACATGAGCCACCATCACTGTATCTGCTTTCTCTTTAAGAAGTTGGTAGGGTTCTAACTCCACTTGATTCCATAAGTGTGTCACATCGACAAACCCTTTATGGGTATCTCCCAACGAAGAACCATGACCAGGAAAGTGTTTGAGTGACGTTAACACACCATGGCTGTGCATCGCATCTATGAAAGCACTAGCATACTGTGCTACAGTCTGAGGGTCTTTGCCAAAAGAACGTCCCAAACCGTGGATCACTTGATTTTTAGGATTAATATCCAGATCAACGACTGGCGCGAGGTCGTAATTTATCCCCACACTTTGGAGCTCTTGACTCATGGTGGTATAAGTCTGTTTGATCTGATGCTTATCCATCTTAGCTACTTTGGAAGCTTCGGGGAATTGACCATAAAATCCATACTGGGCTTTGAGCCTTTGCACCTTACCCCCCTCTTGATCGACAGCGATCAGCAACTTGCCATCATGGGTGCAAGATTGCAATTGCTTTGTCAAAGTCGTTAATTGGGTTTTATTTGCGATATTTTTTGGCTTTGTTTTATCTACAGGATTGTAATCAAATAAAATCACTCCCCCCAGATGATACCGACGAATATCTTGACAAATTTGACTTTGTGTTGGTGCTTCAATCCCATGAAAACCTACCATGAGCATCGCCCCTATCTTCTGCTCTAACGTAATCGTTTCAGACCATAATGGAATAGCCATACCCAACCACCATAAAACTTTTTTCACCATTTCACCTATCCTTGATTCAATGACATTATTATAATCTAATGTTTTTAGAAGTGCCCTTTATTTGACTACGGTTAACCTTACTCTTTTATACTTCTACCTATAAGAGCACCGAGGGTTCTAAGATAAACTCCCCTCCCTTATTGTAAAAACATTTATTTTAGAAATCCTACACATATTTTTTCTCCTTTAGTCTCAAATGGTGCTCTTAGAAATCTTCCAAAATGAAAATGTATCTATTTTAATTATAATTTCGTCTTTTATTAGTCTTTTGTTAATATTATAGTTGTATAATGCAGTCAAGAGCATCAATACTGAGTTAGACCCATACCCCTTCCCTTTTATTTTTTTTTGGGTCTATTTTTAATCATTTTTTTCGATTCCTTTTCACTCGTTTGGTGCTCTTACAGATCAATATTTTCCCCAAAACGGCTTAATTTCACACTTTTTATAAATTCATAGTGTATAATGCAACAATCTACACCAAATATAAAGGCTCATTTCATGAAAAAAATCTTGACACTTGCACTCACACTCTTTACACTTTTTACCTTCACGCACGCAGCAAATGAGGATACTTCTCTGATAGAGATGACGATGACCGACATAGCAGGAAATAGCTATGAGGTCACAGGGACAACCCAAGGATTTAAAATTAAAGGGCTAGAGAATAAGATCGTATTTTTAGAGTTTTTTGGTCACAAATGCCCTCCGTGTCTTGCTTCGATCCCACACATGATCGCTTTGCAAGAAAAATATAAAGAGAATCTAGCCATTGTCTCGATAGAAGTACAAGGATACAACCAAGAACAACTCAAACAATTTGCCGACGAAAAAAAGATGAACTATATCGTGGCTTCAGAAGAGCAAGCAGGAGAGTTTGTGAATTACATCCAACAAAGAGCGCAATGGCAAGGGGGAATCCCTTTCTTGGTCGCTGCAGATACACAAGGTAATGTCCAATTTGTCGAAGCTGGATTTATCCCTGAAGCCTCACTAGAAGAACTCATCGCACAGCTTACAGGTACAAAAAAATAACACTTCATCAAAGGATTTACATGAAACATTTTCTTTTATTTACATTGACAAGTGCTACCTTACTTGTAGCGAATGAAACACCTACTCAGACCCCAAAGCATAAAGATTTTAATGCGTATCTCTCCAAAGCCGTTGATAAAGTAGAGGCTGCCAGAGAAGATGCACTTGATGCGTTAGATCGTATGGTTAAAAGTGTGAATATCTCATTGGATGAAAATGTAACATCATTAGAAAACATCAACACAGAGATCATCAAAGCCAAAGCAATGGCAGAGATCGCACAAAGTAAAGCAGACGTCCAAATCGCTAAGACCAAAGCCATTACACTCATCTCAAAAGCAGTTGACCAAATCGATCAAGCCACAGACGAAAACCGTCAAACTGTCGAAGATGCTGCATTGTCCACTATCGTAGAAGCTGTAAGCTCAGTAGAATTAGCCAAAGCAACGGCGACCAAAAAAATCGTAGAAGCGAGCCAAAAAGTAGAAACCAGCAAAACCCAAATACCTAAAGAGATCGAGCATCCAAAAGAGACACTGAGTATTACCAAATCTACTGCCGAAGTAGCTATAGCCAAATCAAAAAGTGATGTTGCTATAGCAAAATCAAATTCACTCATCGAAATTGCCCGTTCTTCAATGAAAAATATAATCGCTAAACCATCCAAAGAAGAGAGTGCAAAACTCAAAATTCTTAAAGCCCAAGCCACCGCAAGAATCACCTCTTATCTTGCCGACATCGAAATATTTAAAACCAAAATGCTAGAAAAAATCGCTGAAGAAGTCGCAAAGGTCGAAGTCGCCGAAATACTTGCCGGAGAAGCCGAAGAGAAAAAAGATTAAGCCAATCTCACGATACCATTTTGTATCGTGATAATCCCTTCAAGCTCAGCTTCATATACCCTATCTCCAAATTTTTTGATACTCTCATCCAATGTCGGTGTACTTTGACAAAAGTAAAAAAAAGCATCTCTTACAGTCTCATCTTTTGCCACTTCACCAAATCGTGCAACAAACGCTTCAATCTCTTCGATCGCTTTTGCTTTACCCTGTTTCAATAAACTGTTCGTACCTAAACTCTCATTGAGTCTTTGCGGTAAAACAAAGATCTCTTTCCCCATCTTAAGTGCATACTCCACTGAACGCATCGAACCACTATCTATTGCTGCTTCCGTGACAATAAGTATATCCCCTAATGCAACAACCAACTCATTTCGCACTACAAAGCTCCAATTGGTTGCTTTAAATCCATTCTCAAACTGACTTAATATCAACCCTTTTCGTTCGATATTTTTCAAAAGCTCTCTGTTGAGCGCTGGATAATAGATATCAATGCCATTGCCTAGCACAGCGATTGTGTTCTCTGCCCCTGCCCCATGATGTGCCAACGCATCGACACCCATCGCGCCACCACTGACAACACATACCCCTCTTTTTGCCAAAGCCTTGGCAAGCATATAGGTAAAATCTTGGGTGTAGATAGAAGGGTTGCGTGTACCAACAATGGAGACTTTAGGACGCGCCAGTAAATCTATATTACCTTTATAAAAAAGCTTTTCTGGATATTTTTGCATCTTTTCAAGCATCGGAATATGTTGCGCCAGAAGTGTTTCCATAGCGATCCTTTTTAATTGCTATGGTACTAAAGCTTTTCAATCCAGCTTCAAAAATATTTCAAATTGTCATCTTTGAATACTATTTATATAGCGCATCGATGTAGACCAATTCTACCTCAGCCAAAATATCAGTCGCTTGCGCAAGTGCTTCTAGAGTAGTACAATGAGGGTGCCCTATAGCGATTGCATACCCTTTTCTTTTCGCATCTTCTACTGCAATTTGAAGCTGATGGTGGATATAAGAGATTGTATGTTCATTATCAATAAAGACATCTCTTGCAATATAATCATCCCCAAAAACATTCATCACTTTTTTTACCTTGGATGTTCCAATAGTAAGGCTATCAACAAAGATAAATCCCTCTTCACGAAGTGCTTTATACAGTCCCATCATCGCATCAAAATTAGCTGTAAAGACTGACCCTGTATGATTGTTAATATAATGTCCCGTAGGGAAAAGTTGCCTAATCTCTTTCACTCTCTCCTGTATTTTAGCTTCACTATCTGTCGTAAAAAGGGTTTTATATTGTGTATTAAATTGCTTGCTTCCAGACTCCATAGGTAGATGAATCATAAAGTGGTTTAACCCTTTGGCTAACAAATGTGATTTCATCGATCGCTCAGAGGGCGGAAAAATAGACGGTGTAATTTTTATCCCTAGTGCCTCAATTGCATGTAACTCTTTTGGGGTAGTGACATCATCGATAATGATGACCAATTTTGGTTTTTGTGTGGTTGGTGCTTCAGCATCACCTTGATGGGAAATTTTTATCGATTTTGTAGGGAAAGCAGATGTTGTGTTTTGCTCTACCGATGGCTCAGCAACACCCTGCGTGTTTTCTAGAACCTCTTCTTGAACTATGTTTTGGTCTACGCAAGGGTAGATCTGCTCTATCCTTATCTCTTCTACATCTGTTTTAGGTAATTCATTGATTTTACGTTCATCCATCGTATAGGTTTGGGCGATCAGAGATTGTCCTGATATGGGCTCTTCTTCCATTAAATAACCAAAAGCAACTATGGTCACCATACAAAGCAACGTGATCCCTATCAAAATATTGTTTTTAGCACGATACTGCACGATTTAAATCCACTGAATAAAATTTGACACATTGTAACAAAGTATTGGTAATTGATAACTGGAATGAGTTATTGCTGTATTGATGATGGCATAGTATAACTAACCAAAGATTTTTGGTAAGTTGTGCTTAAGCTTGAAACTATGTTCGTTTTTAATGAGTTTGTTGAAGATTTGGCGGTTTATCGGAGGAAGACTACCTCGGTAGCTGACCGAGTATATCCTCCAAAAATTTAATGAAATAATGAAAAACTAGTTGGTTTCTTGGTTTACGATTTTGTTTGATGCAATCCATGGCATCATCGCACGAAGTTTCTCACCTGTTTTTGTGATAAGAAGTTCTTTGTCATTTTTACGCTCAGCGTTCATTCTAGGATATCCTGCTTGTCCTTCAAGGATAAAGTCTTTTGCGAATCTACCATCTTGGATCTCAGCAAGGATATCTTTCATCGCTTGTTTTGACTCAGCGTTAATGACTCTTTTTCCAGAGACATAGTCACCATATTCTGCTGTATTAGAGATAGAGTATCTCATGTCTGCGATACCACCTTGGAACATCAAGTCCACGATTAATTTAAGCTCGTGAAGACATTCGAAGTAAGCCAATTCTGGCGCATATCCCGCTTCAGTCAATGTTTCAAATCCAGCTTGAACAAGTGCAGCTGTTCCACCACAAAGTACTGCTTGCTCACCGAACAAATCTGTCTCTGTTTCATCTTTGAATGTCGTTTCGATAATTGCTGTTCTACCACCACCGATCGCTGATGCATACGACAGTGCTAATTCTTTTGTTTTACCACTTGGGTTTTGACCTACTGCGATAAGGTCAGGGATTCCTCCCCCTCTTACAAACTCTGAACGCACTGTATGTCCTGGTGCTTTTGGTGCGATCATCGTTACGTTGATGTCTGCTCTTGGTGCGATTCTTCCATAATGGATGTTGAACCCGTGTCCAAATGCGATCGTTGCCCCTTCCTTTAAGTTTGGCTCAATCTCATTTTTATAAATCTCTGCTTGGTTTTCATCTGGAAGAAGGATCATCACCACATCTGCTTTTGCTGAAGCTTCTGCTACAGTCAGTACTTCAAAGTTTTTTGCAGCCGCTTTTTTCCAAGAAGACCCACCCTCTCTTAGACCAATGATCACATTGACGCCTGAATCTCTAAGGTTTTCAGCATGCGCGTGTCCTTGTGAACCAAAACCGATCATTGCTACTGTTTTTGATTTGATGATACTGATATCACAATCTTTGTCATAATATACGTTTAAACTTGACATTTATTATCCTTGCTCTTAATGAAAATTTTGGCGATTATACCCAAATAATACTTATAGGTGTCTCTTTTTTACGCTATAATCGCTTTGAATCATTCAAAATAAAGGAGTCGATTTTGATCACATTTTTGAACGAAACTGTTTTGTGGTGGCACTGGATCGTTTTTGGTATCGCATTGCTGATCTGGGATATGAGCATGGGGACATTTTTTATTCTTGGCTTGGGTGTAGCTGCGATCATTGTAGGGATACTCGATACTGCCTTTGAGATTTCCTTTACCCTTGAACTCACACTCTGGATGATATTCTCTATCATCGCTATTATGATTTGGTTTAAATGGTTTAGAGAAAAGCCTGTCACACAGAGTGGTCAGTCCAACTATACACTTGATACATTAGGGATCGTCAAAGAAGAGATACAACCTCACCAAAGAGGCAAAGTTACCTTCGACACACCTGTGCTAGGGAATACCTCTTGGCATGCTATTTCAAAGATACTCATCCCCGAAGGGACGCGTGTAAAAATCGTCCAAATTAATGGGCAACTCATAGAAGTTGAACCTCTCACAAAAAACTAAAAAGGAGCCAAAATGGAAGCTTTAAACATCGTTGTCATCTTAGCGATAGGGGTCATAGTCACCCTCTATAAAGGGATCAATATCGTACCACAAGGTGAAGAATGGGTCGTTGAACGACTCGGTAAATTTTCTCGTACACTCACACCTGGGCTTAATATCATCGTCCCTTACATCGAATCGATACGCGCACGTATCAGCACGAGAGATATCATCTTAGATATCCCCCAACAAGAGGTAATCACCAAAGACAATGCGGTTATTTTGACCAATGCCGTCACCTTCATACGGGTCACCAATCCGCGTGATGCCCTCTACGGAATCGAAAATTTTAAACTTGCTATCCAACAACTTGTTATGACAACTCTGCGTTCTATCCTTGGTGAAATGAGTCTCGACGAAGCACTTTCAAACCGTGAGATCATCAAAACACGTCTCAAAGACCAAATCGTGGATGATGTAGCAGACTGGGGTGTCACAGTCAAATCGGTCGAGATACAAGATATCTCCCCTTCACCTTCGATGCAAGCCTC
>JBEAQM010000165.1:0-4813 GCA_041163845.1 Pseudomonadota bacterium
GTTTCTTCGTTGGAGTAGTGAAAGGTGTTAAATCGGTCAAATTCAAACGTTTTCATAAAGTCGCAAAGGTGTTCAAACTGTGCTTGTGTTTCACCAGGATGTCCTGCGATGAGAGAGGTGCGTAAAAAAGCGTTTGGTTTGCTTTTCATATGTTCGAGCAAAGCGATGGTTTTGGCTTCTCCGAAGCCTCGTTTCATCGTTTTAAGCATACCATCATCGATGTGTTGGATGGGCATGTCGTAGTAGGTTTGGAAAACCGATGAGTCGGCTATAGTATCGATGAGTTCAAAAGTGGTGGTGCTCGGATAAAGGTAAAGGATCCTTGCTGACTTCACACCCTCGATCTTCTCTACTTCTTTTATGAGCTCCACCAGCCCATCTTTGAGTCCCATGTCGCGTCCGTAGCTTGAACTGTCTTGCGAGATGAAAGAGAAGTCGTAAAAACCTTCAGAGACGAGGTTTATCACTTCTTTTACGATCGAAGAGAGCGAACGAGAGTGGAGTTTACCTTTGAAGCTTGGGATGGCGCAAAATGAGCACTGTTGGTTGCACCCTTCGGCGATCTTGATGTAGGCATGGTAGTTGGATCCTGTGATGACCCTTTTGGCAGTTTCATTCGCAAGATAGACTTCTGGGGAGAAAGTGCTTTGTTTGGTTGCGATGAGCTGGTCTATCTTCTCATAATCTCCTACGCCGGTGAAGATGTCTATCTCTGGTAGTTCGGCTTGAAGTTCTTCTTTATAGCGTTCACTCAGACATCCGCTCATCACTAAGATAGACCCTTTTTTGCGTTCATCATGGAGGTTAAGGATGGTGTTGATACTCTCCTGTTTTGCTGCATCGATGAATCCGCAGGTATTGACGATGATGACATCCGCTTCATCGTTGGCATCCGTGATCTCATATTCGCCAAGACGACCAAGCATGATCTCGCTATCGACAAGGTTTTTAGTGCAGCCAAGGCTGACAAGGTGTAGTTTTTTTGAAGTTGACATACAGGCTCATTTTAAATTTTTTTAGCATTATAGCTAAAAGTCAAAAAGGTATAAAAATAAAAAAATTGAAAATGATAAAAAAGAGGCTTAGAGTCAAGGCAAAAGCCTTGAACCCTAAATGTTAAGAAAAGATTCTTAGAAGTTGTAAGTCGCAGTTACACGAACAAGATTGATAGTTTCTTGTTCACCATCTGTTCCAGGAATTGCTTCATCATCATTTGCAGCGTGAACATATGCCGCAGATAAATCTATATCAGCTACTTTTGTTGAGTAAACAACATCAAGTTCTGTTGTAGTACCAAAATCACCTGTGTCAGACTTAGAATACATTCCAACTAAAGTTCCGTTCATAGCAGCAGTGCTTGCAGTCACAAGGTATTTGTTTTCATCATCAAAACCACCAACAAGTTGGTTAAGTGGTGTACAAGTGTAAGATGAAGATGTTGTACCACTTGTTTGATGCCAAGACATTCCATCTTCTGATTGTGTATATGCAGCACTTACATCAAAACCACTTACGGTTGTTGCAGCTTTTACACCATAAGTAGCATAATTTAGTCCACTTCCGTTATCCATATCATATGTTGCATACTGACCAGCAAGGTTATAGTTACCCATATTTACTTGTGCATCTAACCACGCGATGTTAACTTGATCTCTAAGCATATAGTAGCTACCAGTCAATGTTACATTTTCAATAGACTTGTTTTGGAGCGTTAACATATACGCACCTTTGTCATTGTGGTTAATATCGTAAAAATCATTCATTGAAGTGTAGTAAATACCAGTTAAACCATTAAAGTTACTTCTGTCAACATAAGCAAGTACTGCTGTTGTATCTTTAATGTCACTATTTACTAAAACAACTGCATCAAAAGTGTTTTTAAATACATTCCAATCTTCAGAGAAAGCCATCGGAGAAAGAGACTTAGGAAGTTCTTGACGACCCGCTTTGATCATAGTGTTACCTACATTGTAGGTCAAGTATGCTTGCGACAACCAACCACCAGTATTGCCTTCATTATAATAGTCAGCTACTTGTAATGAAGAATTTACTAAATAATTTTCCAGACCAAGTGTTGCAAGCGCACTTACTTCTATACCAGCACCTACACCGTTCCAAACGTTAGCATTAGTTGCTCTAAGTTGAACACCAGCGTTTGCTCCTGATGAATCTTTTCCGAAAACGCTACCTGTGATATCATCATCAGCACCCCAAAGATTACCACTAAGCCCATAATCATCAGTTTGATACATAGCTTTTGCTGTTCCTGAGAAGTCCCATCCTGAAGCTTGCGCTACTACTGGAGAGATGTTTCCACCTGCCATAACTACAGCAGACGCTGCTACTGAAAGTAATAATGTTTTTTTCATTGTATTTCTCCTTGAATTTTTTGAATACGGTGCAATCATAACATAGATTAATAACAAATGTCAAGTAAATAAACAAAAAATTAATAAAAAGTTAATACTTCGGTTTTTAAAATGTTTGCAAATCAATTTTTTCTAACGATTCTGTGATTTCCCCTGCTTTGTGACGCATGATTTTCCCATTTTCATTCGTAGGAAGTTCTTCGGTAATGTATGCATACTTCAAGAGATGGTGAATCCTTGGAAAATTTTGTTTGTAATTTGTTATGAGTGACTTAAGCGTTTTAGTTTTATCACAGCTTGAATCTAGGACAAGTAGACATGATAAAATTTTCATCTCTTCCTTTTCATCCATCTCAAAAAAACAGATACCTTTTAAGATGCTATCAAAGTTGCTGAGAAAATCGTCTATCTCTAGGGCATCTATTTTGATGCCATTGATATTGAGATCATCTTTTACTCTGCCCGTAATGTATAACTCCAATGAAGACGAGAAATATCCCTTGTCTCCAGGGTAAAACCAGTCGTCTAGAAAACAGGCGTTCTGTTCTTTGTCCGCAAACAGATACGCTTTGACCTGCGCATTGCTTTTGATTCTGACTGCACCTTCAAGTCCATTTTGTAAAGGCATGTGGTTTTCATCGACGATTTCTATGGTGACGTTATCATAGGAGTGTCCTACGCTGATCTCATCTGAAACTTTATCAAAAAGCTTCATGGCCGTTGAGCCTGTTTCAGTCGAACCATAACCAATGCGGACAGTTTTAAAGTACCTCAGTAAATTTTCTAAAATTTTAGCATTCACCACTGATCCCACGACCCTTGCTTCTTTCATAAATGGCTCCTTTGGAGGATGGATCTCATTTAGAAAATCATTGAAATGTGATGGAGAGCCCATGATATAATCGGAGTGAAGGTACTTAGGATCAGCGATGAAAGTCCCAGCCTTGTAGATAGATAACATCACATGCAGTAATGCAACAGGAGCAAACACATGAAATAAGAGCATGATTTTGACATCGGGAATGTTATATTCTTTATAGCGTTGTATTCTGGCGAATAGCATTTGACTGGTGATCGGCATTAGCTTTGGTTTTCCTGTGGTCCCTGAAGATTGTGCTAGATACCATGGTTGGGTCGCGTTTTCATAGCCATTAAAACCAAATCCTTTGATGTGATTAATATGTTTACATTGAATAGGTCTTTTGAACAATGAGTCTGAGAGATAGATAACATTTTGGAGCGTAGGATCATAAAACTTTTTATTTGCGATAATATAGTTTAATGTAATGTTAGATCCCCAATGTGAAATACGTTTGATCCATGTGCAGCCAAGCAGTGTAAGCGCTAAAATAGAAGTAATTTCTTCTACAGTATTGTCAAGCTGTTCCATGCCTATGACGTGACCACTTTTAAAACCTCTGTCTCTGAGATTCAGAGCCAAGTTGATGACATCATCTCTTAATTGCTGATAGGATATTTCACCATCTGGAAGAATGATAGCCGTTTTTTGTGGATGCATACGACATGTCTTGAGGAACATCTCGCTTAGTGGGTTCAAAGAGGTATTCAAGGGTAAGCCTTTTATTTATTTGTAAAGTTTTTTAGTTGCATGAAGGGCCATTTGTGCTCGTTGCAGGGGTGAATAATTTGTTAAAGTATGTTGATTTGGAACTTCTATGCTTACAATCGTTGTTTCGGGAATATTTTGGAAATAAGGAGCAAAGTTTAAATCGCCATCTCCGGGCAATAACCTTGCTGTTCGTGCTTCATTGCAAATAAGATCGACATCAGTATAGCTCGAGACCGGCGCATCGCATATTTGAAATACTTGCAACCATGAAGGTTTGATATGATCAAAAATATCAAACGAAGTTTTCATTCTATCAAAATGAAACGTATCTATCAGTAACCCTGCATTGGGTTGAGATACATATTGCAAAACGGCTACTGCATCATAGTAACTATGGAGCGCTTTCCATTGCATCGGTTCAAGGTTAAGCCGTATACCAAAAGGATCGGCATACTGACATAAAGTTGAAAAGTTTGATGTGAATCTTTCTAAAGATGGGTCATCACTTACAACACTCACATTTTGCGCACCGAGCAGATGGACACATTCAAAAAAATCATTGAATTGGTTTAGATCAGTAGTCGCTCCCAATCTTACCATTTCCACATCAGCTACTTGAGTCCCTGTATCTTTTAACGCCGTAAGAACTTCTGTTCGCATTTTTTTATCTGAAATTAAAGGATAGATAGATTCATTTTCTAAAGCAGGTAGCAGGCGCAGTCCAATATGACTATAGCCTGTTTCGTGTGCAATCTTTACAGCTTCCAGCGGTGAAACGTCTGGAATTGTTAAAAAAGCTAAAGAAAAGTTTCTTTCATTGAACATTTTAGTTCTCCCCGTCCCCAATTAAAAAAACTTATTTTAGCATAACTTT
>JBEAQM010000166.1:0-3384 GCA_041163845.1 Pseudomonadota bacterium
TCATTGATGCCATAGCAGAAAAGATTGTCCCTTTCTTAGAACTTGAATTCTTGACAGATAAGTTAGATGAGATGATTGAAAAGAAAAACAGCTATATCGCCAAAGTGCATCTAAAAGAAGAGATAGAGTGGGATGAGATAAAGGTGCATGTTGAGGGAGTGATCAAGGAACTTGAGGAAGGTAGGGATCTGTATGAACTGTATAAAGTCCTTAGGGAAGGAAACGCAATCTCTCTATTTTTAAAAAATGCGCATTCCCCCGAGCATAAAAATATCATCAGACAATACCTTGCATATGACAAGGATCTTGCACTTGAAATCAAAACTCCAGAACCTTTAATCGATCTATGGATCGCGGTTGAGAATGATAGAGAACATTATCACCGATTGAGTGATGAAGCGAGAAAAATAGCAGAAATATTGGGATTGACGGTCGAGGTACCTTTTGTCTAAAAGGTATAATGTTTCTCATATTATAAAACTGTATGAAATGATTTTTAGAAAAAATAAAAGCAATTTATTAAATAAAAATGTGGTCTTTTTGTGGTCTTTTTTTTATTTAAATCTTTTAGAAGGCTTTATTTTAGGGGTTTAAAGTGGCGGACAGTGAGGGATTCGAACCCTCGGTACCCTTACGAGTACGCATCCTTAGCAGGGATGTGGTTTCAGCCAACTCACCCAACTGTCCATGTCTTTAAAAGAGGATGAGATTATAGTAACAATGGATTAAATAGAAGCTTAAAAAAGCGGGTTTTTTGAGAATCTTTAGTACTTTTTTATAAAAACGCTATATCATTACACTATACATTTTATGACAAGGGGTCATCATGCTAGGGAAACTCACACCTATCTTCATACTTATACTCTTTGCCGCTGGGGCATACTTTATGAAAATGGGAATGGAAAACGCTGTAGAACTTACGACACAAAAAAAAGAGATTAAAAAGTAGCAATTACTTTGAGGATCTCTTCTACTTTTGCGTGGGGATCTTCTGATTTATAAATAGGTCTTCCTACTACAGGATAATCTACCATCTCCTTAGAGGCAAGCTCAAGTGTCGCTACACGCTGTTGATCGCCCGCATCTTCACCAAAAGGTCTAATCCCAGGACACAACGTTAAAAACCCACTAGAAGTCGCTCTCTTAATCGCCCTACTTTCAAAGGCAGAACACACCACACCATCTAACCCATTTTCATAACTCATCTTCGCAAATTGCTCTGCTTTTTCATCGATGCTTTTTTCGTAGATCGCTTGAAAATTCGCCTCATCAAAAGAGGTCAATGCTGTCACTGCCAAAACCAACGGGCGGTGAGCATAAGTGCTCAATCTCTCCATCACCATCTTCATCGCGACACTTCCTGCTGAAGCATGAATGTTAAACATATCCACACCGATCTTTGCAATCTCTTCAGCTGCATCTGCCATAGTGTTTGGGATATCGTATAGCTTTAGGTCTAAAAATATTTTAAAGTTTGGATTGATCTTTTTGAGTGCTTCGATAAAAGGTTTACCATCACGAATGTAAGTACGAAAGCCCACTTTCATCCAAATATCATACGATTTTAACGACTCTGCAAGTGCTAAATTTTCCTGGGATGATGGCAAATCAAGGGCAACACACAACTCCATACTTCAAACCTCTTATCTTTTAGTGGTATAATAGTAGCCTAATTTTACTATAGAAGGACTAAACCACTATGTTTGGAAGATTTGGAAAACCATCAAAAAGATACGATATCGAGCAATCTGTCATGGATACATACAACTATGCCAAGTTCACTACTGCCAAAGGTGTGATCTGGGCAAGACTTTTTAAAGATGATGCGCCAAATACTGTCGCAAACTTCGCCCATTTGGCGCAAGAAGGATTTTATGACCATTTGAAATTTCACAGAGTGATCCCTGGGTTTATGGCACAAGGGGGATGTCCACACTCTGGACCTGAGGGGAATCCTACTCTGGCTGGTACTGGCGGACCAGACTGGCAAATCGACTGCGAGACAGACACCAGCACACACCCACACAGAAGAGGGGTGCTTTCTATGGCACATGCCGGACCCAACACAGGAGGAAGCCAATTTTTTATCACTTTTGTGGCGACGCCACACCTTGATGGTGTCCACACTGTTTTTGGTGCGATCGATGAAAATGATACAGAGAGTTTCATGACACTGGACAACATCGACCAAAACGATGAGATCATCAAGATCGAAGTAGTGGCAGAAAGAGCCTAACCCACACCCACCTCAGAAGGAATAAAACGTGTTTGGATACTACAGAGTCGGCGCCGCTGTTCACCATACTGTCGTAGCCAACCCGACAGCAAATGCACAAGAGATACTCACACTGCTTCAAGATGCGTATGCTAAAGAAGTGGGGGTTGTGGTATTTCCTGAGCTTGCATTGACAGGGTACACCGCTAGCGACCTTCTACTCAACCAAACACTCATAGCTGCCCAAAATGAAGCGCTTGCCTATCTACTGCTAGAAACCAAAGAGATAGATACGATAGCGATCATAGGTCTAGCACATCTAGATACCAATCGACTCTACAACTGTGCAGCAGTGATCCAAAATGGAAAAATACTTGGTATTGTCCCAAAAACCTATCTCCCTAACAAAAAAGAGTTTTACGAAAAACGGCAATTTAACACAGGGAAAAACATCACCTCAAAAACCACTTTTTTATGTGGACAAGAGGTTCCATTTGGGGTAGATCTTCTTTTTACAGACACCTGCGCTATGACATTCGGGATAGAACTTTGCGAAGACCTTTGGGCGGTGACACCCCCAAGCCTCCAAATAGCGACCAATGGTGCCAACCTTCTGTTCAACCTCTCTGCGAGCAACGAACTCATAGGAAAAGCGGAGTATCGCGAAGCACTTGTACGGACCCAAAGTGCCCGGTGTATGGCTGCGTATGTCTACACCTCTGCTGGAGTAGGAGAATCGACCACAGATACAGTGTTTGGTGGTGATGCAATCATCAGTGAATATGGAATGACAATCCAAAGAAGTAAACGTTTTTCGCTAGAAAACACCCTGATCACTGCTGATATCGATCTGCAGCGTTTACAGTGGCTCCGGATGAATGAGTCAAGCTATACCGATGGGGAGCCGACCGCTTCGCGACTCATTCCAATAGACACCCTCCCTCAGATCACACAGATTCAACATAAGCCAAACCCCTATCCGTTTGTCCCTTCACGTCCCCAAGAAAAACAACACCGGTGCGAGGAGATCGTCCAGATACAAGCCCATGGACTTATCAAACGGATGTCACATGCACGCATCACAAAAGCGGTGATCGGAATCTCTGGAGGGCTTGATTCGACTCTGGCACTACTCTCTACCCACAAAGCATTTGAGATCATGGGGTGGG
>JBEAQM010000167.1:0-16078 GCA_041163845.1 Pseudomonadota bacterium
CTCTTCTACTTGTCTTTACAAGATAGATAAAAAAGATAAACATAATAGCGAACATGACTGTCGCTGCCACCTTCTCCCATTGAAAGATGTAGGTTTTAGCTTTTGGATCATACGCAAAACAATTTTGTATCGCTTTTGCAACAGTAGGTCCTACTTTTCCTTGCCCTGCTTCAATTACTGCCATCTTGACATCAAATGGCAATTGTTCAATACCATTAAGATAACGGGTAATTTTCCCTTCTGGCGATACCATAATTAAAGTGGAAGAGTGGACATAGTCAACTATACCCGTAGATGAAACCTCTTTTTTATATCTAAACCCCATTTTATCGGCTAAGATAGTTGAAGCATTGTTTTCACTAATGAGAAAGTGCCATGCATCAGGAACAAAGTTTCTACCGATTGCAGAAAGTATTGTTTTCCGTTTTGCTGCTGCTAATTCTGGTGTTTCATCCTCTGCTATACTGATAGTCAAGACTTTATAGTCACTATTTTCTACCAAGTCTAAACGTGTAAGCATTTTTGCCATATCTTCTAATTGAGGCGTACAAATACCAGAACAACGATAGTAATTAAATGAGATCATAGTTGGCTTTCCATTCATAAGCTCTTTGAGTGACTTACTTTCATGATTTTCATTCAAGAAAGTCAAATCTAAAGGAATCATAGTTCCTAGTTGCTCATCAATACCAATCTCAGACCTCACAGATTCTGCTGCTTGTAATCCAACAAATAACATGAAAAACGTTATGATTAGTTTTTTCATATAACCTCCATTCCTTATTATATTTTTGAAAAATATTGGTCATTTTATGCTTAAAGCACTTAAATCATTATAAAATGACATAAAAAAAGTAACTATTTTTCCGTTTTATGTAGCTAATATTCTCAAATAAGAGAATCATTTTATTAAAAATAATTTATATAAATATTTAAAAATTAATTTTTCATAAAAAGATTGAAATAAGGAGAGGGAAATACGTAATAGCTTACGCTTTCCCTTTTGCACTTTGAATAGAATGAATGTATTGGTAGCTTACAGAGATGGCGTGTTCTTGCGGTAAATATTTCACTAATCTTCCCACCATTGCTTCAAAATCTTCAAAAAGATAGTTTGCCATTGAACCTGGGATAGGGTTGATCTCATTAAGATACACTTTATTATCCACTACAAAAAAATCACAACGGATAATACTCCCCTTAAAAAGCGGATCATAAATCTTTTGAAAGCTCTCTTGAATTTTTATCTTTATTTCCTCTGAGATCTCTGCTTGCAATACTTGGGAATCACGAGCAAAATCCATGTATTTTTTTTCAAAATCCAAAAAAGCCTCTTTTTGTGGCTCTTCTATGATAGAAAGTTCCCATCGATCGGTATAGGTCCCTGCCTGATTGAACTCTTTAACCCCTTCAATAAAAGGTTCTACTAAAACCTCTGTGTCAAACTCAAAAGCAACATCAAGAGCATAGTCTAATTCCGAAGACTCTCTTACAATACTCACACCAATACTTGATCCTAGACGTACTGGCTTGATGATCACCGGGAAAGGAAGTCGTATCTGACGAGAATCATTCTTTGAGAGCACTTCATACGCGACTGTTTCTACACCTACTTGTTGTGCTAAAAATTTAGTATAAAGTTTATTGTATGAAAGTGCCGAAGCTTCAAGTCGAGGTGAGATAAAAGGTATTTTATAAAATTCCATCATAGATGCGATCTTCCCATCCTCACCATCTCTTCCATGAATGAGATTAAGCGCTACATCAAAATCGAGTGATTTATCCCCAAACATACCCTCGGTATAAAACCCGCCTTTTTTCAACACAAGGGTCTTTGATTTTTTATACTCACCAGATGAAAATAGCTTCGCATTGATTTTATGACTGTCGATGAGATAAAATTCTCTATCACTACTCACAAAGATATAAACAAGTTCAGTATGTTTTAAGACCTTTTTCATAGTAATGGCAGAAACAATACTAATCTCATGTTCATAACTAGATCCGCCAAATAAGACTGCTAATTTCATCCTGCCCCCTTAAAGCATTTTGGCAAATTCACCAAAAATATAGGCACTCTCATGAGGACCAGGACTTGCTTCTGGATGGTGTTGAACTGAAAGGGTTGGGGAATCATTATACCGAAGCCCTTCGATCGTACCATCAAAAAGGTTTTTATGGGTCACCGTGGCAACTTCTATAATGTTATCAGGGACATTATAATTGTGATTTTGTGCCGTGATTTCAACTGTATTGGTCACCATATTTTTCACAGGATGATTCCCGCCATGATGCCCAAATTTCAATTTGTAAGTATCATATCCATGAGAGATAGAAAGCAACTGATGCCCCAAACAAATACCAAAAAGTGGTACTTTTTTAGCAATCAATTTTTTAATTTTTTTATGCTCTTCTTTCAAGATAAGAGGATCACCAGGGCCATTTGAAAGAAACACACCATGGTATTCTTTTGCTTCTACCTTCGCTATGATCTCTTCTGCTGACATGGAATTAGGAACGACCGTGACCTCCATACCCGCATGGGTAAGCTCATTAAGAATATTGCGCTTAATACCAAAGTCAAGTGCTATAATTTTTTTCGTCGTTTCTGGTGTATTATAATTGAATGTAACTGTATTATAACGTCCTTCTTGGTGCACATAGCTCTCTTTGGTACTCACTTGCTCGATATAATTAATTTCTTCAATACGTGGGGAAGCATCCAACACTTCTTTGAGTTTTTCTTTCTCATGGATTTCAGTAGAAGCAATCATCATCATAGCACCTTGATCTCTAAGCATCTTGGTTAAAAATAGGGTGTCAATTTGCGTAATTCCCAATACATTTTCCCGTTTTAAAAGTGTGGCTAAACTCTCTTGGGATCTAAAATTAGAAGGGCGATCTTGATAATGACGTACAATCACCCCTTTACAATGCGCCCCTTTACTCTCCATATCTTGTCCATTACATCCTACATTCCCTATCTCTGGCATAGTAAATGTCACAAACTGTCCAGCATAAGAAGGATCGGTCACAATCTCTTGATACCCTGTCAATGAAGTATTGAAAACGATCTCGCCTACCGATGTACCCTCTGCACCAAAACTTTTTGCTTCAAGCATCAACCCATTTTCAAAATATAAAGAAACTTTTTTCACTACAACATACCTCTTTTTGCAAGTTCTTCTTGATAAAGACGCTCATAAAGTAACTCATAATCTTGTGAACCTGGAACGATCTCTCTTTCCATCCCTTTGATTTTAGTGTACACAATATCATCGATCTCTTCATACGCATCTGCAAATGCTTTAAATGCTTTGAAAATAACATTCTTGACTTGGTTTTCATTGACCGTATATTCTGCAAGATAATTTTCATACAATTCATCCAAAATTAAATGTGAAAGATCATTGTATCGATCATCATAATTCATAATCACACCATATTCTGGTGCCATTTTCTTTTTGATCATGAAAAAAAGTTGTCTCTCATCTGCATGCTGAAATTCTATTTCATCATAGTTTTCATCAAGAATTTTTTTTACTTTCTCATCAAGTATATGCTCTTTAGAAAGATTTTCATCGATAATCTTTTTCACGGCAGCTACCACTGCGTCTTTTCCTTTTGGTAAAGTAATAAAAGGGGCATTAGCTAAATCTATTCCGATCTTTGTTGCTACATACCCTGTTTGTTGTGGTTTTAATCTCATTGCTACTCCTTTAATTATCGAATAATTGTATCTTTACGTTCTGGGCTTGTAGAGATGATGCCGATCTTTGTCCCTATCATCTCTTCGAGTGCCAAAATATATGTTTTTGCCGTCTGTGGCAATGCATCAAACTCTCTAATACCCTCTGTTTTATCCCAACCAGGAAATACTTCATAGACAGGGGTTGCTTCTTCCAGATCATAAGGCACATAATCGATCTTCTCTCCACCGACCTCATAAGCTACACACACCTTGATTGTATCAAAGCCATCCAATACATCTAGCTTCATCAGTGCTACTTGATCTACTCCATTGACACGCACCGCATGTCTCATCGCAACGGCATCAAACCAACCACATCTTCTTGGTCTTCCAGTGGTTGTTCCAAACTCATGCCCATTTTTACGTAAAGTACTCCCCTCTTCACCTAAATCCTCACTTGGGAAAGGACCATTACCTACTCTTGTACAGTACGCCTTTGCAATCCCTGTTACCTTACCTAAATCTTTAGGATTAATCCCCAATCCAGAACAAGCTCCTGCGCTGACTGTAGTAGAAGAGGTCACATAGGGGTAGGTTCCATGATCGATATCTAGCATCGTACCTTGTGCCCCTTCTAGCAAAATCTTTTTCTCTTCAGACATAATCTGCCACATCATTTGTGTCGTATCAGTGATATAGGGTCCAAGAATTGCTTTATACGATTGAAGCTCCGCTAAAAGTTCTGTTTCATTGGGTGCTTTGATTTCCATCGCATCAAAAATAGGTTGATTAATGTTAAAAAACTCTACAATTTTCGCTGTCAATTTTTCTGGATTTAGAAGCTCGCCCAAACGGTGCCCTACTCTTGCGATCTTATCTCCATACGCAGGTCCGATCCCTTTTCCCGTAGTTCCGATCGCTTTGTCACCTTTGAGGCGCTCTTTAGCTTGGTCGATTAGTGCATGATATGGAAGAAGGATATGGGCTTTATCAGAAAGGAAAAGCCTCCCTTCTAAGTGCTCAAACTGTTCCATCTCTTTAATAAAATCTTTAGGCGAAATTACCACACCATTGCCTACAATATTTTTAGCATTAGGGTTAAGTACACCAGAGGGTATAAGGTGCAACGCATACTTTTTATCCCCGATTACAATAGTATGCCCTGCATTATGTCCACCAGCAAAACGACACACATAATCATGTGTCTGTGCCATATGATCGACAATTTTTCCTTTCCCTTCATCCCCCCATTGGAGACCTACAATTAAATCTGCTTTACTCATCTACCCTATCCTCTATTCATTTTATTGCTAACGCACTCATCGGTATAAAGTGCAAATCCTGCCGCTTCGACACCATCGATACTATAAATCCCACCCGTTGCTAAAAGTGCATTCCCCTCAAACATCCTAAAGGTCAAAGAATCATAATATCTCATCTTTGCGTAAAAAAGTGGAGAGATAACCATATCGCCATAATGGACTTTTATCGCTGCTTCTTTCATCTTTTGAAGTTCTGTTCTGATATCTTGCGGGAAAAGACTTAAATCTTGAAGGTCTTCTACTTTACTAATACGCACCAAAGCATCTATCCAAGGAAGATCTATCGCCATGATCTGCTCTATATGCATCGCTCGCAAGATATCCAAAGAGACCCCATACACTTCATTAAGAAGCTGTGGTATTCTGATATTTGCGATTTGCATGATTGGATTTGAGCCGATTTGAGCCAATAGCTCCGTAGTCGTCTCGGCAATCTTTTCAAATGTTCCACCAATCACTTCTGCACCTATTTGGTACTGCTCTTTCGTAGGAAAAGCCACCGTAGGTTGAATATAAAACCATTTTTTTGATTCTGTACTACGCCCCAATCTTTTCGTCACGATACGGACCACATCGGCTGTCGAATCAGCACGCAATGTCACTTCGTGATTTTCCTGATCATTCAATCGCACTAAAACCGTTTGATCATCAAAACACTCGTGCTGATGGTATGAAAAAATCGGTGTAACAATCTCTTCAAAACCGAGCCCTTCAAGGGTTTGACTCGCAATAGTTTCTATTTCTCTTTTGATCTTAGCGCTTTGTCCAAAATAAAGACGGCTTCCAGTAGGAATCTCGTGTTCAAATATCATTACTTAGACACTCCAAAATAAGTCTCATTGAAAACACGGCTTGCAGTACCATCAAACGCTCTTCGCCCAATCTGCGCAAGTGCCAATTCTATAGCATTGACTACCCATGCAGACTCATAGACAGGAATAATCCCCATTTGGTTAATCCTAAAGATTTTACCTTTAAGATGGTCTTGTCCGCCTGCCATATTCACACCATATTGTGTCTTCAAAAGTTTACGGATAGGCTCTGCATCTTCATCGAAAACGGTACTCATTGCCAACGCTGGACTCTGCGGATAGACAGAAAACCCTATCGCTTCAAGTGCACTTTGAGTCGCGGTTGCTCTCGCTTTTGTATTCGTATACAACGCATCGATACCTTCCTCATCAATCGCATCAAACATCGCATTAAGCCCGATGATCAAAGTGGTTGCTGCTGTCCACGCTGTAGTATTTTTTTGTTGGTTTTTAATCTCTGTGGCAAGATTAAAATAATAATCTTTCCCCGCACCCGTTTTCTCTACCGCTGCAGATGAAAGACCTATCATAGCAAGTCCAGGAGGAAGCATTAGCGCTTTTTGGCTTCCTGTTACCAACGCATCGATATGTGTGACATCTATAGGCTCTACCCCGACTGCTGTAATACCGTCAGCCACTACCATAATCGCTGGGTTTATCTCTTTGGCTCTTTTTGCGATCGCTTCTACTGGATGACGCAATCCTCCGGCACTCTCACATACTTGGATAAAAATCGCATCAATATCACTATGTTCAAAAAGTGCTTTTTCTACATCTTCTACTGAAGAAGGGGTATTCCACTCATACTTGAGCTCTACCTTTTCACGCCCCATCGCATCTGCGATTTTCCCAAAACGCTCACCAAACTTACCTGCATTAATCGTCAACGCTTTTGTTGCACAAAGATTCAGCATGCATGCTTGCATGGCTCCTGTACCAGAGGATGCGATCATCACACACTCATCCATACCAAGAAGTTTCATTAACCTCTGGCGTGCTTCTTTAAAAATAGCTTCAAATTCTGGTGTACGATGGTGCAGTGTAGGGGTTGCCATCGCTTGACGTACTGATTCTAATACGGGGGTTGGTCCTGGTGTAAAAAGTAGCATTTTCATCCTCATAATTACCGTTTAAATCACGGCATAATTACGTGGATTATAGCGAAAATGAAGTTAGAATTTGTTTTATTGCTTCAATTATAAACGAATCGTTTGTTGTCCGATCTCTTTATAGCGTCGATAATAGTGTTCTACAAAGTCTCTTATTTCTTGTTTTATGGGCAAGAAAACACCATTTTCTTTGACCGCATATTGAGATAAATACAACGATGCGTCCTCTTTCAACAGATAACTTTTTGCCAGCATTTGATACCTCTTTTCATACCCTTGCTTCATCATATCATAGCGACTGTAGTCTATCTTTATTTGATCTGCATATTCGATCACCCCGGAAGAAAAAAGAATATCCAAATGGATCAATCCCTCGCAATAATAGGGCAAAACTTCACCCACTTCACGCCATGCCATGAGTCCTACTGCACGAGATACTAAATCATCAATCACATGGGATTTAAGCGCCTCTTTTTCATTGGCAAAAAATGCCATCAACCCGCCAGTAGTCGCCTTGAATTCTTCGATATTTTTAAACTGTCCTTTGGTGTTCATCTTCATTTCAGTATCGGTATCAATCCATAAAATATGACCATACTCATGACCAATGGTAGAGATATCATACAACTCATGCCAAAGTTTAGGATCGTTTTGTATCAATGCCCGTTGTTTTTCAACAAAATCTTGACCCATTACCTCAACAGAAAGTTTCATAATAGGTTTAGCTTTTTTACTCTCCATCACAAAATCAGCATAAGCAAAAATCTTTTTCCCAAGGGCTGCAGAGACCTCTTCATCATTGGGTACTACTTGCGCAGAAAAAAGTCCATTAAACTCTGCTGCATAGTAAAGCAAAGGCTGCCCTATGTAAAGCTGTGTTTGATCTACTTGGATCAGGTTTTTTTGCATTATTTTTTCTGCTTCTTGACCGAATTGAGTTGCCATTTTGGATGCAAATTTTTTAATATTGTCTTTCGTATTTGACTCACTTTGTAAAGCAGGATTTACGATACGAAGGTCCCATTCAAGAGCGACTGCCTTTCTATAATGATCCTCATAATATTCCAAAGGATGTCCTACTTGAAGTGGTGTCTTAATCTCCATCCACTGCTTGTCTACATTTGCCCATTTTGCGATAAGCTCATCTACTTTTGTATGCATAAAAGCTTCACGAATCGCTGAAAAATAGCTGATCCACGCCTCTTTTTGCTCAAACACCTCATCTTCATGTTGCTTTAAGAGCAATACCAACTGTTCAAGTGCCATAGCGACTTGATTCACTTCATTGGGAAATGCCTCAGCATAAGCCAAACTTTTATAGGTAGAGCCCTCTTTTTTTAAGATTGAATAACAACGGTCAGCAATAACCCCTTTTTCATCCAAATCCAACAAACACTCACTTTGTAACATCTCAAAGACCTTCGCATCATCTCCATTAAAAAGTTCGCTAAGCTCCAGGTTAATGCCATGAAGAATATGATGGGTCCAATGACTTTGCCATACGCTCATTCCGATCCCCACAAAATGCACACCAAAAATCAAAGCACGGTAAAAAGGGGTTAAAAGTTTTTGTTCTTCGATCCATCCTATCAAACTCTCATGCCTTGCGATATGCATGGTGCTTACAAATCCATATGCCAACTCTTTTTTCACTCGGATCTCTTCTGGTAAAACCCCATGCTTTTGAAGCACTTGCTCCAGTGAATCTTCACGCAAATTAATCATACGGCTCAAAGCTGCCATGATGGTCTCTTGATCTTTTGGCAGATCAATTAAATGCAAAAAGGCATCCACCAGTTGCTCTGCTTGCTCATGCCCTTTATCCAAAAGATCATAATACCCGTTCAGTGTGGCTTGTCTCTTTTGCAGTTCGTCATACACGCACTGCAAATCGTTCATAAATTGTGTTTTCATTATTTCCCTTTGAGCATCATGATGATTGGTTGTGCCAATTTCAACGCTTTGGCTCTATGAGAGAGATTTTTTTTGACCGCTTCATCGAGCTCCCCCAAAGTGTCTTCAAACCCTTCAGGGATAAACATAGGATCATACCCAAATCCTTTCTCTCCTCGTGCTTCATTGAGTACATCACCATACATCCATCCATGGACCACATACTCTCCATATTTGGAAACAATCGCTATAGCTGCGGTGTAATAAGCTGATGTTCGCATCACGCCCTTTGCGTTGATAGCATCCATAAGTTTTGTAAGATTTTCTTTATCACTAGCACCTTCCCCTGCATAACGTGCAGAGTATATCCCTGGCGCACCCCCCAACAAAGGAAGAGAAATACCACTATCATCGGAAATCACAAGATACCCTTCACCTAATTTTTCATAGATAGTTCTAGCTTTAATCAATGCATTAGCAGCGAAAGTGTCCCCATCCTCGACAATATCCAATTCCCCCAATAAATCTGAAAAAGGGATAATTTCCTCTTGACACATCATTTTAAACTCGGCTAGTTTTCCTTTATTCCCTGTTGCCAGTACCAATTTCATCGTTTTAATTCCCTTTATATGGATAGCAAATTATCTCATCTACTATTAAATATTTCGTTATATAATATGGGCAATTTTATCGAAATAGAGGTATCACTATGATTAAACAGATCATCCCGCTTAGCCTTATTGTGGCTTTACGATTTTTCGGACTTTTTATTGTGCTTCCGGTACTTTCCATTTATGCGCTCGATATGGATGGGGCTACACCATTTTTAGCTGGTCTTGTAGTCGGGGGATATGCTTTAACCCAAGCCGCATTTCAGGTCCCATTTGGGCTTATGAGCGACAAGGTAGGACGTAAAAAAACACTCCTTTTTGGTCTACTTATATTCATCGCGGGATCTGTGATCGCAGCTTTAAGCGACCATATCTATATGCTTCTTGTGGGGCGATTTCTTCAGGGTGCCGGCGCGATCGGTTCGGTGGTATCAGCCATGGTTGCAGACTTGGTAAAAGAAGAGCAACGTGCCCATGCTATGGCTGTACTAGGGGGGACGATCGCACTTAGCTTTGCTGCTGCAATGATCATCGCTCCTATCGTCGGTGGACATTGGGGTATCGACAAACTCTTTTGGCTCACCGCTGTCCTTGCTGTTTTTTCTATTGCTATTTTATTTACTGCTGTCCCACAACCACCTAAAATCGTCCATAGTTATGCCGAAGAAGAATCGAAAATGATCGAAGTTTTCAAAGATAAATCCCTTACCCGTATGTACATCACGTTTTTATTCCACTCCTCAATCATGACAATGGCATTTTTTATCATCCCTGTGGTCATGACACATAGTACCACTCAAGGTGGATTCGGATGGGAGAAATCTGAGCTTTGGAAAGTTTATTTTCCGGCAATGATTTTTGGCTTTCTAGCGATGGCACCTGCGGCTATTTTCGGAGAAAAATATGGCAAAGGGAAGCAAGTATTTATGATTTCTGTTGCTACCATTTTTCTAGCTTTCATTGCGATGGGATTTGCAAATACTCCATTGATTTTTATTGTTGGGGTGGTTTTGTTTTTTATTGGATTTAATATGTTTGAGCCACTCCTGCAAAGTTTTGTAGCAAAGTTTGCCAAAGTCCACCAAAAAGGTGCCGCCCTAGGAGTAGCCAATACATTTGCCTACACAGGGATTTTCCTAGGTGGACTTTTGGCTGGTTGGATTATGCAACATTATGATAGAGGGGTACTTGCTATTGTCGTTGCCGTACTTTCTCTTTTTTGGTTTATCTGGGTCGCTACGATGCCAAGCCCAAACAACAGAGGAAATGTCTATTTAGATCTGAATATTTTTGACCGTACCCGCATTGCATCACTGATGTCACATGAAGCTATTGTCGAGAGCTATGTGAATGAAACAGAACATATCGCTGTAGTCAAATATGAAAAAGATTTAATCGATGAAGATACCATCAGAGGGATGCTAAGATAAGACTCAAAGGATGAGTCTTCATCATCCATTCCTTCTTAAAAAACAACAAAACGACACAATATGACAAAAATATGACATTTTTTGATTATACTTTACCCCATGAAACTATTATTAGCAGAAGATGATTTACAATTAAGCACGGTCATTATAGAGTTCTGTACCCTTCATGACTTGAATATCATAGGGGTAAAAGATGGTGCCGAAGCGATCGAAAAGATCGATAAAGGCTACTTCGATCTCTATATCATAGATATTAATATTCCCCATGTCAATGGGTTAGATCTTATTACCTATATCAGACAAAAAGATTTAAAAACCCCTATCATTATTATCACCGCTTCTTTAGAGATACAAAGTCTTTTAACCGCGTATGATAATGGCTGTAATGAATATATTAAGAAACCATTCCATCTTAAAGAACTCTATGTACGGATACAAAATCTACTTGCTATGGAAAATATGGCAAAACAAATTCATTTTCCAGATGATCTCATATACGATTTTAAAGAAGAAACCTTTTTTTATAAAGGCGATATGATCCCTTTAAGGTACAAAGAAAAAAGATTGTGTTTTCTCCTGATGAAAAACATCGATAAATTAGTCAACATTGAAACCATTTATGATTATGTTTGGGAAGGAGAGTCCAAAGAGATGTATCCCTTAAGGCAGTTGCTTTCCGAGTTAAGAAAAAAACTGCCTTATGAGGTTATAGTGACTAGAGTCAAATTAGGGTATATGATCGAAAGCCCGAATCTAAACGGTGCGAATTAAAGTTTACACTCCCCTAATTCCACCTCTTGATATGCCACATTCATGAGTTTGCACGCGCGTTTCATAATACCCTCTTGTGTAAACCCAAATTTCTCAAAAAGTTGCTCAGCTGGCGCAGATGCACCAAAACTCTCCATACCTAAGACATCATCCGCATAACGATAATACTCTACGCCTGTTGCGGCTTCTACTGCCAATACTTTGGTATTTGGATCTATCACTCTATTCTTATACGCCTCATCTTGCTCATTAAAAAGATCCAAACACGGGACAGAAACCACATTTGCTTTAATCCCAAGAACGGCTAAATGACACGCTGCTTTCAAACATGGCATCAGCTCAGAACCCGATGCCATTAAAGTCATATTCGCATCTTTTCTTTCTTTCACGATATAAGCCCCTTTGCTTACATCACCAAAATCTCTTTTAGGTTTTAATGTTTCTAGCTTTTGACGGCTCAACACGAAACCATGAGGTGCCTTGATACTGAGTGCCGTTCTCCATGCCTCTACGTTTTCTGTAGCATCTGCTGGTCTCCAGAGATAAAAATTAGGCAATGCTCTAAATTGTGAGATGTGCTCTATAGGCTCATGCGTTGGTCCATCTTCCCCCACGCCGATACTATCATGGGTCCATACAAAAAAGTTTTGTATTTTCGTCAATGCTGCGATACGCGCTGAAGGTTTTAAATAATCTGAAAATACAAAGAATGTCGCATTAAATGGGATGATCGTACCGTAAAGTGCCATGGCATTTGTGATAGCAGCCATCGAGTGCTCACGAATACCAAAGTGGAGATTTCTCCCCTTAGGAAAATCTCCTAGATTTGTCAATTCTGTCTTGTTTGAAGGGGCTAAATCAGCTGATCCCCCTAAAAATGAAGGGACTGCGGCTGCAATGGCATTGAGAATTTTTCCGTTGGAGTCTCTCGTTGCCATGCCAGCTTCCGAAGCGAAATCAGGAAATGAAATCGCTGAAAAATCAGGATTTGTCAGTCTAGCCAATGCCTCATTTTGTTCAATCAGTGGTGCCTCTTTTTGTCTATGAATCCACTCTTTTTCAGCCACTTCACCCGCTTCCAATGCACATCTAAATCGTAATAAAACATCTTCTGGAATTTGGAAAGTTTGCTCAGGATCAAACCCCTCTTTTGCTTTAGACTCTGCGATGATCTGTCCCCCAAGTGGCGCACCATGCGTATGGTGAGATCCTTCTAAATCACCTGCCCCTTTTCCGATAATCGTATTGGCAATGATGATCGTAGGTTTAGTTGCATGTTTCACCTCATCTAATGCTTTTTCAATGTCATCATAGCAATGACCATTGATTTTCTTGACATCCCAATTTTGCGCTTCAAATCGCTTCGCTACATCTTCACTCCAGGCAATACTCGTATCTCCCTCAATCGTAATGGCGTTGTTGTCATAAATTAAGACCAAATCTTTTAACGTAAGATGTCCCGCCAAAGCACAGGCTTCATACGAGATCCCCTCTTGCAGGTCACCATCTCCACAAAGACAGTATACTTTATGGTCTATCAGCGCACATGTCTCAGAATTCACTTGGTGGGCAGTATATGCTTCTGCCATCGCAAATCCGACAGCATTAGCTATCCCCTGCCCCAATGGTCCCGTAGTGATCTCAACCCCCTCTGTATGACCATAC
Source organism: Pseudomonadota bacterium (assembly GCA_041163845.1). Classification (GTDB taxonomy): domain Bacteria; phylum Campylobacterota; class Campylobacteria; order Campylobacterales; family Sulfurovaceae; genus Sulfurovum. The sequence goes on from JBEAQM010000167.1 coordinate 13,305, forward strand.
TCTGGGTGTCCAGGTGTTTTAGAATCTAATTGACGAAAATTTTTCAAATCTTCCAGTGAAACATCATACCCCCAAAGGTGCAACAACGAATAGATCAATGCAGAACCATGCCCTCCAGAAAAAACCAAACGGTCACGGTTGAGCCATTTTGGATTTTTTGGATTGTGACTTAATTTTTCACCCAGGACCACTGCGATATCAGCAAGCCCCATAGGTGCACCTGGATGTCCTGAGTTTGCCTTTTGGACCATATCTGCTGCCAAAAATCTGATCGTATTTGCCATCTTTTTACGCATTTTGTTCTGCTCTGTCATTGCCATTGTGTTCCTTTTTATTGATGTCTGTAAAGATACGTTTTCATAAGTGCTTCTAAAGCGTTTTGCAACTTCGTATCGAAGTTTTCAAATCGTCTTTGTAAATCTTTTGCAAGGGTATCTGCCTCTTGGATACTCTGCTCCAGTCCCAAAAGATTTACAAAGCTATTTTTATCGCCATCATTTCCCGTCGTTTTACCAGCCTCTTCTTCACATTGTGTCTCATCGATAATATCATCTTGGATCTGAAATAACAGTCCAAGATCAAGCCCAAAAGCATATATTTCCTCTTGCAAACTTTTTTCAAGCCCCACGATCACAGCCCCCATTTGCATCGAGGCTGCGATAAGTTTTCCTGTTTTGTTCAGATGTAATATTTTGACCTCTTCAAGCGTAAGAGGTTGATTTTCGAAATAACAATCGATCGCCTGCCCCAATACCATACCGCGGCTTCCACCATCACGTGAAAGCAACTGAATTAAATCCACTTTCACATCTGCACGCAATGGCGCCTGGGCGATAAGATAAAATGCATCCGTATTGAGAGCATCACCGATCAAAGTAGCCGTCACCTCATCAAAACGCTTGTGTAATGTTGTAACCCCACGACGCAAATCGGCATCATCCATCATGGGTAAATCATCATGAATCAAAGAGTAAGTATGAAACATCTCCAACGCCAATGCGACAGGCAATGCAGAATCATAAAGCATAGGCTCATAGGCATCCACGATATCCAAAAGCAACTTTGGTCTAAAACGTTTTCCGCCAGCCAAAAGCATCGCACCCAATGCCTCTTCATAGACAGGGTGAAAAGTGGCTACCTTTGGTAAATGGGCCTCTAAATAGGCTTCAAATCGTTTCATTGTTGAGATCTTTTATTGATTTTAAGGCGATGGTTATCGTAGAGCCATCTATTGGGCAAATTATATCGAATTTGGCTAAAATAACCGTTATGAAAAATGAGAAAATAGTTACGTTTATCGTCTGGATCAAGCGGTTGATCACCGTTGGTGCTTTAGTCTTATGGGGATTTGTCATCTGGAGTATTTCCAAATCTGCTGTTCCATTTACACAGCAAGCACCTTATTGCATGGCGAGTACGATGCTTACCTTTAGTCTCCTCTCTCTTGCTTATCGAGGGCTTGACCATTGGGCTAAGCGCCAAAAATAACGTTAAATCCCAGCCGCTTTAGCGATCTTTTTGAGTTGCTCTTCGAGAGAAAGCTTCTCTACATCTATCACTACATCTGCCGCTTTTTTATACGCTTTTTCTCGTTCAAGATACAGTTTTTTCGCCTCTTTTTCTTGCGAAAATAGCGGTCTCTTGGCTAATTTTTGCTCTGCATTTTTCGCTGTTTTGAGGCGATTGAGTATCCATTCGAAAGAAGCATCCAACAACACAACAGTACCCAATTTTTTAAGATTTTTTACCTTATAAAAACCACCCCCACAAGAGACCATTGTGCCGCTTACACATTTTTCAATCCAATCCGCAGTAGCTTGTTCTTGCTCACGGAAATACCCCTCACCTTTTTTTTCAAAGATTTGTTTTACCTCTTTGTTCTCTTTAGATTCAATAAGGTCATCCGTATCGATAATGTATGTACCATATTTTTTAGAAAATGCACGAGCCGTAGTCCCTTTGCCTACCCCCATAAAACCGATCAAAATAATATTTTTTTTCACTATTTACACCCTGTTGTAGCGATCAATAATTCTCTCTAAGCGCTTACGCAAATTTTTCAGTGCATTGGTGGCATCATCCCCCTCTGCAACAAGAGACTCAAACTCATCAAACTGTATCTTCGCTACCCAACCAATTTTGGTATGCTTTTTAATCCCCACAAAACGTACCTCACCAAAATGCTCAATCGCCATCTTATAAATACGTTCTATCCTTTGGTCTATCGTTTTGACTTCTTTACTCATTGGTTTCCTTTTTTAGATGGTGATTCTTTTAGGTATAATTATAACATACTCAAAAACAAACTGGTTACACAAGGATCATAACCATGCAAAATATACTTATTACTGGGATAAGTTCTGGGATCGGAAGAGCTTTGGCAGACGCTTACCTAGAAGAGGGGTATCAAGTTTATGGGATCGGAAGAACCTTGCCTCCATCGTTAGACAAGCATCCTCATTTTGTCTTTTTCCCTTATGACCTTAAAGAGACTTTCCTCCTCCGTGCTACCCTTAAAGAATTTTTGCAACACAAATCATTTGATCTGGTCATACTCAATGCTGGTGTTTTGGGCGAGATCGAATCTCTTTCACAGACCCATTTATCTCAAATGAAAGATGTCATGGAGGTGAATCTCTGGGCAAACAAAGAGCTCATAGACACGCTGGCTGAAAATGCGCAAGTCACCCAAATCGTAGGGATAAGCTCGGGGGCTTCACTCCATGGATCCAAAGGATGGGGAGCCTATGCCCTCTCAAAATGTGCGCTCAATA
>JBEAQM010000168.1:0-6143 GCA_041163845.1 Pseudomonadota bacterium
AAGATACCTCTTGCCCCGGCATCAGATGATAGTGGAACGATGTTCTAAACATCGTTTTTTATCAATTTGGTTTTTTATATTCAAAGATTTTTCTTTCTTCAAAGTAATGAAAAAATAGTGACAGTTTTGAGGAAAGCGTAAAGAAAAGAAATAGGTAGCGTATCTCTCTCCGCAAAGGGAGAGAAAAAGCTTAGCAAGAGTATGTAGTGATATACTCGTATGCTGTTGGTCTACCTTCAACAGGTGTGACGTGTCTATCAAACTCATAATCGATATATGTTTTAATAAACTCTTCAGACATAATTGGTCTAAGGAATTCATTATCTTGATCAAGACCTTCAAGGGCTTCTCTAAGGGTATTTGGTAATTCTGGAATACCTTTCTCTTTAAGTTCATCTCTTGTAAGTTCAAATAGGTCTAGGTTAAATGGACCAACAAGCGGATAACCACCATTTTTGATACCATCAATACCAGCCATCATCAATACAGCAAAACAAAGATAAGGACATGATGTTGAATCTGGGAATCTTGTTTCAATTCTTACAGACTTCTCACCTGCACCATATGGGATACGACATGCTGCAGATCTATTTTGCATAGAGTATGTCAAAATTCTTGGCGCTTCAAATCCTGGCAACAATCTTTTGTAAGAGTTTGTTGTTGGGTTTGTAAATGCAGCAACAGCCTCTTTATGTTTAAAGATACCACTTAGATAATCAAGTGCTAATTTGCTGAGTTTACCATATCCGTTTTCATCATAGAAAAGGTTTTTGCCATCTCTCCAGATTGATTGATGTACGTGTTGCCCGTTACCATTATCGTTGTAAATTGGTTTTGGCATGAATGTTGCTGTTTTACCATTGAGATGTGCTACCATTTTTACAACATATTTGTATTTTTGTACGTTGTCAGCTGCTTCAATCATATCACCAAATACGATACCGATCTCTCCTTGCCCTTGCGCCACTTCATGGTGACCAAGTACAACTTCTAAACCAACTTCTTCAAGTACTAACATCATTTCAGCTCTAAGATCTACCATAGAATCTGTTGGCATTACTGGGAAGTAACCACCTTTTACTCTTGGTCTATGACCCATGTTCCCAATATCTGAATACTCTTTTGCATCTGCCCAGTGACCTTCATCTGTTTCAACTTTGAACATTTGGCAGTTATCATTATCAATGATCTTAACATCATCAAAAATAAAGAATTCATTTTCAGGACCAAAATAAGCTACATCACCAATACCTTGTTGATCAAGATAAGCCAATGTTTTTTTTGCGATAGATCTTGGACATTTTGCATACAATTCATTTTTGTAAATGTCATATACATCACAGATTACAATAATAGTACTATCAGCAGTAAATGGATCTAAGAATGCAGTTGGAACATCTGGTTTTAAGAGCATATCCGATTGATTAATCGGTTGCCAATTTTCAATAGATGATCCATCAAATGGAAGACCATTTTCTAGTAAACCTTCATTCACCGCACTCATTCTGTAAGAAATGTGATGCCATGCACCTTTGATATCTGTAAATCTAAAGTCAACAAATTGAACTTCATGTTCCTTACAGTAGTTAAAAAACTCTGGGATGTTATTGACAAATTTTTTGCCCATACGGAAACTCCTACTATTAAAATATTTTATCGGTAAACATTATAGCAAGGTTTCTTTTAGAGGTACTAAAAAAGATGATTAAAAATTAATCAACTAAAAACTTTTGAGGAGAAATGACCACAAATCGACGATTAAAAATTCACCATTTTTCGATCACGGGAATTAAAAGTAGCTGCTTGTGTATATCCGATATCTTTTGCTAAAGCAATCGCAAGGTCATAGGAAAAACCTATTTGATCCACGGTGTGAGCATCTGAAGAAAAAGTGATAGGGATGTTTAATGCATACGCCTCTTCGAGCAATGCTCTTGAAGGATAAAGCTCCCCTATAGGCTTTCGTATCCCAGCTGTGTTGACTTCTAAAACCATGTTGGCTTTTTTAATTGCAAGAAGGGAATCTTTTGCTAATGTCCTTATATCTTGTTTGGGAAGAAATTTAAATACTTTGATAAGATCTAAATGTCCTACAATATCAAACTTACCACTTTTTGCCATCGCTTCGGTGGCTTGAAAATAGGCTTGCCAAATTGCATCAATATTTTTATCTTTCCAACCCCCGATAAATTCAGGATTGTCAAAACTCCATTTATCAATAAAGTGAACAGAACCTATGAGGTAATCGACTTTTGCATTCAGTACGCGCGGATCCATGTGTCCAGGGAGATAATCGACTTCGTAGCCCAACAAAATAGCAATTTGGTTTTTATAACGCTCTTTCGCCCCCAAAACATCAGCTACATAGGCTTCCATCTCTTCAAATGCCAATCTGTAGTGCGGATCAAAATCCATCGGAGCATGTTCTGAGAAACCATAGATATCTATACCAAGTTCTATCGCACGCTGGATGTATTCATCAATCGTCCCCTCAGCATGATTACAGCGTGTGGTGTGGTTATGTAAATCTATTCTCATGGAGTGATTTTAGCATAAAAAAGGTAGAATTAAACGCTTAAAACAAATCATATCTAAAAATGGAACTGTAGATGTCATCTCAAAAAAAAGTAGAACTTTTAGCCCCAGCAGGTAATTTGGAGAAAATGAAGATCGCTCTTAATTATGGTGCTGATGCTGTATATGGGGGGACAAGTACCTTCTCTTTACGGATCCGTTCTGGTAAAGAATTTGACATGGAATCCTATGCAGAAGGGATTGCTTATGCACATGAAAGGGAAAAAAAAGTTTATTGTACGATCAACAGTTTCCCTTTTAATTCGCAGCTTAAACTTTATGAAAACCATATTGCTAAAATGGCTGAGTTGAAGCCTGATGCTTTGATTATTTCTAGCCCAGGAATCGTCAAAATGGCAGCAAAAATTGCACCCGATATCCCTTTGCATCTTTCGACCCAAGCGAATGTGATGAATGCATTGGATGCACAAGTTTATTATGACCTTGGGGTCAAGCGTATCATTGCCGCGAGGGAAATCAGCTTGAGGGATTGTGAAGCGATTAAGTCCGCGATTCCAGATCTTGAGATAGAGATATTTGTCCATGGATCGATGTGTTTTGCGTATTCTGGAAGATGTCTGATTTCTGCATTACAAACAGGGCGTGTTCCAAATAGGGGAAGTTGTGCGAATGACTGCCGTTTTCCGTATGAGATTTATGCCCACAATCCTGAAAGTGGAACCACATTTAGGTTAGAAGAGGAGAGTGAACTCGGTACCTATATTATGAATGCGAAAGATATGAATATGGCATCACATATTGATGAGATACTTGCTTCAGGAGTGATCGATTCGCTTAAAATTGAGGGGAGAACGAAAGCACCTTATTATGCTGGTGTTGTGACGAAGGCGTATCGTCATGCGATCGATGATTATTATGCAAATGATTTCGATGCATCACGTTATCAAGCAGAACTTCATACGACCCAAAACAGAGGTTTTACCGATGCCTATTTGATCTCAAGACCTTTTGAGCGAGACAACACAGAATCTCATGAATTTAGTATCCAAAATGGTACCCACCAAGTGGCAGGACTTGTCAGTGAGTCTGGGACTACATGGCGTTGTAAAGATAAGACATGTATCGCAGATGAAGTAGAGATCGTTTTGCCTGTAGGTGCCCATGTGGCATTGGTAGATAATGAATTTGGTACGATTGTAGCGCGTGAAGGAAGGTTTTATCTTGTGATAAAAAAACTTGAGTCAGTAAGTGGAAAAACCTTTGAGTGTGTCCATAGTGGGGATTTAAATGATATTGTTTTACCTGCTACTTTACCTGGCTATACGATTTTGCGTCGAGGGATTGTAGAAGCACTAGACAAGAAGGGATTGACAGAGGATTCGACCCCCATGAAGATGACACCCAAAGAGGTGTGTGATTAGGTATTGATGGGTTGAAGTGGCTTTTAGATAAAATGCGAAAAATTTTTACAAGGAGTTTTACATGAAATTTGTTTCTATTATTATGGGAAGTAAAAGTGATTTTGATGTGGTCAATGAGTGTGCTCAAACACTTCAAAAATTCGGAGTGCCTTATGAGCTTATCATCTCTTCCGCGCACCGTAGTCCTGAGAGAACGAAAAATTACATCAAAGAGGCAGAGGCAAAGGGAGCACAAGTATTTATTGCAGCAGCGGGGATGGCTGCACACTTAGCAGGCGCAGTCGCTGCAAGTACAACAAAGCCAGTGCTTGGTATCCCTATGGAGAGCGGTCCACTCAGAGGAGAAGATGCCCTTTTAAGTACAGTGATGATGCCAGCAGGTATGCCTGTAGGAACCCTTGCTATCGGTAAAGCTGGAGCGACAAATGCTGCTTATTTAGCGATCCAGATTATGGCGCTTGGTGATGATGAATTGAAAGTCAAATTACAAGAAGACCGTATCAGCAAAGCAAAAAAAGTAGAGCTTGATTCATCAGAGATCGAAACAATCCTATAAGTAAAAGAGTAGATATGAACAAAGAGAGCATAACCTTTAGTGAGCTGTTGCTGAAGCTTCAACAATTTTGGGCAGAGCAGGGGTGCAATATCGTACAACCGTATGATCTTCCAGCTGGTGCAGGGACATTTCACCCTGCTACACTCTTAAGAAGTCTTGATAGCAAACCATGGTCGACAGCGTATGTGGCACCTTCACGCCGTCCAACCGATGGTCGCTATGGCGAAAACCCAAATCGCTTGGGAGCTTACTATCAGTTTCAAGTACTCATTAAGCCAAGCCCAGACAATATTCAAGAGCTTTATCTCAAGTCCTTGGAATATTTGGGGCTCGATCTTACGCAGCACGATATCCGTTTCGTAGAAGATAACTGGGAATCTCCAACCCTTGGTGCATGGGGACTTGGATGGGAAGTATGGCTTGATGGGATGGAGGTGACGCAGTTTACGTACTTCCAACAAGTAGGTGGTATCTCATGTGATCCAGTGGCTGTCGAGATCACGTATGGTACAGAGCGTTTAGCTATGTACTTGCAAGGGGTCGAATCTGTTTTTGATATCGTTTGGAATCGTAATGGTGATGAGATAACAACCTATGCGGATGTTCATAAAGAGAGTGAATATGAATTTAGTAAATACCATTTTGAAGTGGCAACGGTGGAAAAACTTTTGCTCCATTTTGAAGATGCAAGTGCAGAATGCAAACTCTGTTTAGAAGCAGGGCTTCCCCTTCCTGCGTATGATCAGTGTATGATGGCTTCACATGCATTTAATATCTTAGATGCAAGAAAAGCGATCTCACAAGCGCAGCGACAAAACTATATTTTAAAAGTACGTGAACTTGCCATAGGATGTGCACAGCTTTATAAGGATCAAGAAGCAGAACGCAATATTCGTGTAAAAGGATAGTTAAAATGCTTTTGTCAGAGGTAGTTCAGTTTTTAGATACATTAAGTCCTTTTGCATTGCAAGAGAAATGGGATAACTCTGGTGTGAATGTGGGTGACCTTTCAAGAGAAATCTCACAGATCGTTGTCTCTCTTGACATCGATGCCACGATGATAGAAAATGCTCAAGAAGGGACACTTTTTGTGGTGCATCATCCTTTGATCTTTGGTAATCTTTCAGCACTTGATTTCGCAAAATACCCTGCCAATTTGCTCGAAAAAATGATTTTGAAGAAGCAATCATTGGTGGCAATGCATACCAATTTTGATCAGACACATTTAAACCGATATGTGTTTGAAGATATATTGGGATTTACGTGTGATACAGAAGAGAAATTTGTTTGTATGGCTAAAGGGGACTGGAAATATGATCAGCTTATTACACATATTAAACATAAATTGCATCTCCCTGTGGTTAAAGTAGTTGGTCAAAAAGAACAGATTCAATCGATCGCTCTTACTACTGGTTCTGGTGCTTCTTTGATCGATGAGATAGAAGCTGATTGCTTTTTAACCGGAGATATTAAATACCATGATGCGATGAAAGCGATGAGTCAGAATTTGATGATGGTAGACATAGGACATTATGAAAGTGAATTGTATTTTGCGCAAATTATGGCGGAGAAGTTGAAAGTTTTACCTCTTTTGGTTATAATTGCGGATTCTAAAAATCCATTTCATATTG
>JBEAQM010000169.1:0-2805 GCA_041163845.1 Pseudomonadota bacterium
CGGGCATTTAAAGATATGGCACTACAGCCTTTTGGTTATATCTTAAGTAAATTGGCACAAAAAAGAGATGAGCATTATCTTATCATGGCTGCAACGAGTGGGGACACCGGACCCGCAACACTTGAAACGTTTAAAAACCAAAAAGGGGTACAAGTAGCGTGTTTGTATCCTGATGGTGGTACATCAGATGTCCAAAGACTTCAAATGGTAACCGAAGATGCTCCAAATCTTAAAGTAATAGGGGTAAAAGGGAATTTTGATGACACCCAAAATACCCTCAAAGCGTTGCTTGCTTCTGAAGAATTCAAATCAGAATTAAATGAGAAAAATATCAAACTATCAGCGGCAAATTCAGTGAATTTTGGACGGATAATCTTCCAAATTATTTACCATATTCATTCGTACCTTGAGTTGGTACGTCAAGATGAGATCACTATGGGAGAGAAGATTTATTTGGTCGTTCCTAGCGGTAATTTTGGAAATGCGTTAGGGGCTTATTATGCGAAAAAAGCAGGGTTGCCTATCGAAAAAATCCTTATCTCCTCAAATGTAAATAACATCTTGACAGACTGGATCACAAAGGGTGAATACGATTTGACAAGTAGAACTTTGATTCAGACTGAATCTCCCGCAATGGATATTTTGAAAAGTTCAAATGTTGAGCGCATTATGTACGATAAGTTTGGTCCTGCACGTACTAAGGAGCTTATGGAAGCGTTGGCAACAGAGGAGAAATATGAACTTACCGCAAGTGAACTGGCATCTCTTCGTGAAGATTTCGATGCCTCTTTCTCTGATGATACAGAGTGTGAAGCAGTGATCGGTGAGTATGCACAAAAAGGGTATATCATGGATCCACATACCGCGACTTGTATGCGAGCCTATAAAACGTTAAGAGATAAGCCTCTTAAAACAGTGGTTTATTCTACCGCAGAGTGGACAAAATTTAGCCCTTCAGTAGCCAAATCGTTAGGAAATCGTGTCGAGGGTGACATAGAAGCACTTCAATGGGTCAGTGAACATAGTGCAGTGCGTGTACCTGAGATGATTCATGCACTTTTTGAGAAGCCCTTGATACACTCTGTGGTCGTAGAAAAAGATGCGATCAAAAAAGAGATGCTCAACTTTTTATAGGTTTACTATAAGGTGATGTTGTTTAAAAACCCTTTTATTTTAACGTGGATGATTTTTGGTATCTGCGTTGAACTTTTGGGGGCAAAATCGATGGTGGATTGCAGGATTTCTATTGGTGAAATGAGTGAATGTGATCCTTACAGTTCGAGGCTTTTAAAAACCAAAGAAGTATTTGATATGAGGGACGAAAAAGCATTGGTGAGGGTGAAGCGATTGGCTAAACCAGAAGCAAAACTTTCTTTACGTGTGGTCCCTGCAAAAGAGATGTTAGATAGCTATCTAAAACGGGAAAAAAGTATTTATTCCCAAGAAGAAATTTCCCCTTCTAATACCAAAAATATAATCAAAGATGGAATGCAAACACCTTATGGAATCTACCGTATTGTTGCGGGAGATTCTTTAAATCAATTGAGTAAAGTTTTTGGCGTGACCAAGAAGAAGCTCGCTTCATTAAACCATATTGATCCCAATGCAATTCTTCATATTGGACAAAAAATAAAGCTCCCTTACAAGCAGGAAATGGTTGATTTATTCAGAGTCGCTTATGAAGAGAAAAAAGTACAACGACAGCAAGCTAAAATAGCAATAGAGCAAAAAGAGCAAAAATTCAATCTTTTGCAAACATTTGGAGAGCATCAGCTTCGGGTCACTGCTACAGCCTATACTTCCCATATAGAGCAAACGGATGAGACCCCATTTGTTGGGGCATGGAACAACCATTTGACCCCAGGGATGAAGGCGATAGCAGTTTCCAGAGATCTTTTGGCGCTTTATGGCTTGAAAAATGGCATGAAAGTACGTATTGATGGTTTGCCTGGATTTTATACTATTTTAGACAAAATGAACAAAAGGTATAGAAAGCGTATCGATGTTTATATGGGGATCGATATTCAAAAAGCGCTCCATTGGGGTAGGCGAAGTGTTATGATCTATTGGTAATTAAAGTGATTCGTAGAGTTCTAATACTTCTAGATACCGATCACTTTTTTCTTCTACTAACGATTCAAGTCTAGCCAATTCTTGACTCAGATAAGTCAATCCTTTTTCCTGATAACATGCTGGATTTTCTAGACACTGATTGAGTGTTGCGATTTCATTTTCTAGTGCTTCGATTTCATCGGGTAGTTTATCGAAATCTTGTTGCTCTTTGTAGCTTAATTTGGTTTGCTTTTTGACTATGATGGGAGTCTCTTTGGGGGTTTGTGCACAGACTGATCCAAGTTCATCTTCTAGGGCACTTAACTCTCGTAATTCACTCTCTATTTCAAGGTATTCTGTGTAGTTTTGGTAGGACTCCTCGACGACACCATGACCTTTAAAAATGAAAAGTTTTGAAGCGATTTTATCGATAAAATAGCGATCATGCGAGACAAAAAGGATTGCACCAGGAAAATGAATCAGTTTTTCTTCTAAGATATTAATCGTTTGGATATCCAAGTCATTGGTCGGTTCATCTAGGATGAGACAGTCAACTTTTTTAGTCAGTAATAATGCCAATGCAACACGATTTTTTTCCCCTCCAGAGAGCATACCTATTTTTTTGGTTAAAAATTCTTTAGGGAAAAGAAAAGATTTAAGATATCCATAAACATGATAACTCGCACCCTGTACATCGATATGATCCCCACCATTAGGGCAAAACGTCTCTATGAGGGTATGCTCATCGTTAAG
>JBEAQM010000170.1:0-3370 GCA_041163845.1 Pseudomonadota bacterium
GTAATCTTCATCGCACCAATCTCTGCCGTATACGCTGAACCACTACGTCCTGCAATGACAATAGCAGTGATCATAGGTCCCAATTCTCTCGTAATTGAGAGTGCGACTGTGTCTACGATGAAAAGATCTGCACCAAATTTGGCCAATTGTACTGACCCTTGATAAGAGATCACCATCCCTACCAAAAAGGCAGTAAGACCGATAATCACAATTGCATTAAATCCTGAGTGATGGATATGGTACACCACCTCTTTAAAACGAAAATTTTTAGGGGAAATGATAGTATGGTAAATGGTATAAAAGAGGGTCCCTATAAAAGAGATAAAACTTTCAATCTCTTGATAAACGCGATAGGTTTTCTTTCCGATAGATTCTAGGGTGTTTTGCTTCGTGGGAGTCATCGTCTCTTCATAGGTTTTGTTGAGCAATTTAAACATATCTTCTTGTTTTTTCGTATACCCTACGACTTGGACTTTGACTTTTTTTTGCAACGCTTGAAAATAGTCTATAAACAGCAACATACCTGCACTGTCAAAGGTAGTAATCCCAGAAACATCCCATGTAATCGTCTGCTTATAAGGGATGGTTTGCCATACCTGCTCTATATGTGCTACATTTTCCATCGTCCAATCACCAGTAGCGATTAGCATAGTGCGATTTTGGTCTATTTGATACGATAAAAATGGGCGCTTCATACCAATGATTATAGGTAAGATTTGATTAAGTTTGGCTATAATTGCGAAACATTTACAATACACAAGGATAGCGGTATGAAAAACTTTGGTTTAAGTATTTGGGGTGACAATAATTTCATCATACAAAACGGCACCATCAATATCAATCATGGACAAGAGCCCTCTATCCTTGAGATTACCAAAGAGATTCGTGAAAAGGGGTATAAAGGACCTCTTCTTCTGCGTTTTCCACACCTCATAGAAAAACAAATTTCTACCCTTTTTAAGACCTTTAACAATGCCAAAAAAGAGTTTAATTATCAAGGAAATTTTCAAGCTGTTTTCCCTCTAAAAGTGAATCAATTTCCTAATTTTGTCAATGCACTAATGGGTGTGTCTAAAAAATACAATTATGGACTTGAAGCAGGAAGTAAAGCCGAACTTATTATCGCTATGACACAAACCCCACTAGGGGCACCTATCACCGTCAATGGTTTCAAAGACAAAGAGATGATCTCTCTTTGCTTCATCGCAGCCAAAATGGGGCACAATATCACAGTCACCATCGAAGGACTCGGGGAATTAGAGACGATCATCCAAGTCAACGAAGAGCTCAATGAAGAGGTGGAAAAACCAATCGTCCCTAAAATCGGTGTACGTATCAGACTTCATAGTTCAGGGATCGGTATCTGGGCAAAAAGTGGTGGGTATGGTTCTAAATTTGGGCTCACCTCTACAGAACTTCTTGAAGCATACGATATGCTCGAAAAATACAACCTCCTTGATCACCTTTGGATGATCCATTTTCATATTGGCTCGCAGATGGGAGATATCGCACCACTCAAAAAAGCACTCCGTGAAGCAGGACACATCTATGCTGACCTTAAAAAACGTGGGGCAGATGCACTAGGAGCTATCAATATCGGTGGGGGGCTTGCTGTAGAGTACAGCCAACACGAAGATAAGCAGGAGAGAAACTACTCTTTACGCGAATTTGCCAATGACGTTATGTTCCTTATGCAAGAAGTTGCCAAAAGCAAAAATGTTGCCGAGCCTGACATCTTTACCGAATCAGGGCGTTATATCGCAGCGTCACACTCTGTCCTAGTGGCACCTGTGCTAGAACTTTTTTCGCAAGAGTACACAGAAAAAGGGCTCCGTCTAAAAGAGAAAAATCCACCACTTATCGAAGAGCTTTATGACCTTTACAATACCCTTCGAAGAGAGCGTGCAAGAGAATACCTCCACGATGCTCTTGACCACATGGAGAGTCTTTTGACCCTTTTTGATTTGGGATATATCGATCTTGAAGACCGTTCGAATACAGAAATATTGGTCAACTTGATTATCAAAAAATCGATTGCTCTGCTTAAAAATGAAGACAACGATGAACTGAAAAAACTACAAGACCGTATCCAAGAAAAGTATCTTGTCAATTTTTCTGCCTTCCAATCTTTGCCAGATTTTTGGGGACTAGGACAACACTTCCCTATCATGCCACTTGATCGATTGGATGTAAAGCCAACCAACCCTGCAAGTATTTGGGATATCACATGCGATAGCGATGGAGAAATAGGATTTAACCGTGAGTTTCCTCTGTATCTTCATGATATCGATGTAGAAAAGGAGGAGTATTTCCTCGCTTTCTTCCTCACAGGAGCATACCAAGAAGTACTCGGAATGAAACATAACCTTTTTACCCATCCTACAGAGGTCGTCGTCACGTTTAACAAAGAGGGTAAATACAAAATCGATCATCTCATCGAAGCCCAAAACATCATGGATGTTTTGGATGATCTTGATTATGACACATACTTGATAGACAAATCACTCAAGTACAAAATAGAAGAATCTGAGCACCTTACCAGCGATGAAAAACAAGAACTTTTAGGAAAACTTTATCTTTATTTAAGTGAAAACAGCTATCTTAAAACCATACAAGCTATCGAAGAGGAGCAAAATTGAATCCATTTAAATTGATCAAAGAAGATTTTTTAAATGTCAAAAACAATGACCCTGCATTACACTCTGCTTTTGAACTTTTTTTCAACTACCCAGGGCTTTGGGCACTTCTATTTCACCGTATTGCCCATTGGCTTTACCAAAAAGGGTTGCGCTTTCTTCCGCGGTTTATCTCTGCTATAGGTCAATTTCTCACTGTGATCGATATCCATCCTGCCGCAACGATCGGTAGACGTGTTTTCATAGACCACGGTGTAGGGATCGTCATTGGTGAAACAGCTGTAGTAGGTGATGATGTACTCATCTACCAACAAGTCACCCTTGGTGGAGTAAGCCTCACCAAAGGGAAACGACACCCTACTATCGAAAATGGGGTTGTCATAGGTGCAGGGGCAAAAATACTTGGTAATATCACCATTGGTACGAACTCTAAAGTGGGTGCCAACTCTGTCGTGGTCAAAGATGTTCCCCCGGACTCAACCGCTATCGGTATCCCCGCACGTGTCCTCAAAAGAGGGTTTGACAAAACACCACTCAGCCACAATAAAATCCCTGACGTTAACAAAGAGATTTTCGAATATCTACTCAAACGTCTAGCCGTGATCGAAAGTGCGATCCAAACAGTGGACAAAGAACATATTAAAGAGAAAGATGAAGCCTTGGCTGAACTCTATGATAACTTTATTCACTCTATGGAATAACAAAGCAATCACCCCTTTTTTAACGCTTCTTTT
>JBEAQM010000171.1:0-2868 GCA_041163845.1 Pseudomonadota bacterium
CAAAGATAATTTTCTTTCATCACATCAAGCAACATAATGTTATTGGAAGTGGCATTTTGGCTCTGCACGGCATGACGACCGGTAATAAATTTAAATCTATTCTCAGGCGTTTGCGTATAGAGTGCATCATGCCATGTAGGCATAGGATCCACCCCATGTTCTTGCATCACCGGAAGATAACACTCTACTTTACTCGATTTAGTTCCAAGATTTTTTTTGAGTGATGCGATCTCTTTTTCATCCACGCAGGTATCTTCGGTATTGAGTCGGCTCTCTCCACCTGGGGTGGTGTAATATTTTTTATCTTCCGGATAATACTCATATTCATTTGTGGAGAGTGGTTTAAAATACTCCTTCATATGCGGATAGAAGACCCCGTTTTCTTTCAGTGTCTGGTACGCTGCTTCACCATATTCACTTACGATCAGTTCCTTATTGATCTCTTCCTGACTTGTTTCATACGCTAAAGTAAGATCAAAATTGTTCTCTTCATAGACAGAATTGATATCTGAATTGTTTAACTGCTCTTGTAAATCTTTATCATATTTCAAACTAATGTCAAACAACGGCTTAGAGATATGTTTTGTAAAACCTTTGAGTATCTCAAACACCGGTTTGGTATCATAAAGTGGATCGATCACTTTGTTACGCAACACAATAGCAGGCTCTACCCCAGCGAACGACTGAACCGGATCTTCACGTTCTAAATAGGTACACTCTGGCAAAACCACATCAGACATCATCACTGTATCTGATGGCATCGTATCGATAGTCACGACCAATTCCATTTTTTCAAACATTTTTTTGGTTTTTGCGATATTGGGTACCGATTGCATTGGATTGTGTTTGTAGACAAACATCCCACGCACAGGATAAGGTTCACGATTTTCTATGAGCATGTTTCTCATCCCTATCCATGTCCCTGTAGGATCCACAAATGTCGCTTCTTTTTTATCGATTCGACCTTTAATATTACTATAAATAGGGGCATCGACAGTATGTTCGCCCAAAGGGAGGCTTTTGCCAAAGACAATCCCCCCTTTCACGTCTATCCCTCCCCCTAAAGCTGAAAAAATCGCTTGCGCACGTCTAAGCTGAAAATCTTGACGACTCCACGCCGTTCTTCGCCCTTGATAATAGATCGATCTAGGGGCATGTGCCATAAACTCTCTGGCGACAGTGCGAATCGTATCTGCTTCTATGCCGGTGATCTTCTCTGCCCACTCGGGAGTATAGTTGTTTTGTAAAATATGTTTTTTATACGCCTCGAAACCATTGACATTGTTTTGAACAAAGCTTTTATTATAAAGTACCTCTTTGATAACCACATACGTGAGTGCAAGGACAAATGCCAAGTCTGTACCCACCTTGATCCCTAGCCATCGATCTGCATGCATCGCTGTGTTGGTAAAGCGTGGATCTATTACCACGAGCTTAAGCCCTCTTCCTCTGGTACGCTTAAACATATCCATGGTATCTGGGGTGAGAATCGCCTCTGCCCTGTTGGCACCAGCCATAATGACATAGCTGGCATTTTCCATATCTGCTTTTCCATAAGCACCAATCGTAAGTGCATATCCTTTCGTCGTCGTTTTGAGACAAATCGAAGAGTGATTGACAAAATTCGTCGAACCAAAAAGATCTCCCATAAACTGCTGAAACGTATGCTCAGCCATCCCTTCGCCTGAACAGTAAGCAATCGTAGATCGGTTATCCTGCTCCTCATCAAGGATTTGTTTTAACCCCTTAAATTTTTCAGTACCATCCAATATCGCCTCATACGCCTCTTGCCATGTGGCACGTCTAAATTTACCTTCCCCTTTTTTGCCGACACGAATGAGGGGGTATTTGAGTCGATCAGGATCATACAAAGCATGGATCCCTGCATCTCCTCTAGCACATAACATATTTTTGGATTTAGGAAAAAGTGGATTGGGATCAAGTTTTTTGACGATCCCCTCTTCGAGTCTTGCCCATGCAGTACACTTATTAACACACATTTCACATACTGTAGCGATGTTTGTATCTTCTATCCCTTTTGGCTTAACAGACGAAAACAAAGAAGAGACCCCACTTGCACTACTTCCACCTATGATACTTAAAGCCACAGATCCTTGAAGAAACCGCCGTCTGGATATCTCTACCTGCATTTTTTATATTCCCACATCCCTTTACATTGATACTTTATTCTATAACGATTTCACTTAGATTTGATATAGTAATATAATATCATCAATTATTTATATGATAAATGTTGATTTTGTGACAAAAAACGTAAAAAAATGCCCCTTATTTTCCAATCATTAAAAAATAAGTAAGATTGTAAACGATATGCAAAACAATACTTGGGAGGATATGCCCAAATTTCTCTTTAAAATATCCAAAAAGCAATGAAGGGAAAAAGACCGACAATGCCCATATAAGTGGATGGTGAAAAAGATGAAACACAACAAACAAGAGGGAGGTCATGAGGTTGGCAAACGAAACAAAAGGGATCTTGGAAGTGACGTTGGTTTTTTGGGTAAAAAATTCTTGAATGACCCCTCTAAAAGCCAACTCTTCAACGACAGGATAAAACACTATAACCATGAAAAAGGTAGTAGGTTCATCCATAAACCACATAAAGTCTATCTCTCTAGTAGGGATAAACCAACCAAATACTATACCAAAAATAGGACCTAGCGCCAATGCGATAGCGTATTGTATTTTCAAAGAATCCATCGTACTCGTCTTTTTTTATTTGTGTACCAGTGTATCTGGTAGTACAAAAGGATTTGTCTTGAATAAACTTATCATTTTTTTTACCAAAGAAGGTTTGTTCGGATGTGCAAAGTGTCGATTGTTTGCTAATGCATCGTTGAGCTGCTT
>JBEAQM010000172.1:0-5058 GCA_041163845.1 Pseudomonadota bacterium
CGGGAAGTAAAAAAAGATTTTCGTGATTGGCTTCGAGTCGATTGGCACGTAGTTTGATCTGTCCTGCCGATTCTTCACCAGAAACATAGAGTACTTTGTCTCCATTTTGAGCGATGTTGCCAGCTATTTTGAGTAAAAGGGTCGATTTACCCACCCCTGGGCTTCCTCCAATGAGTGTTAGAGACCCTGGGACAATACCACCACCTAGTACCACATCAAGCTCTTTGCTCCCAGAGGAAAATCGAATGATATTGTCTTCTTCGATTTGTGTGATGGATGTGGCTTTTGAGAGTGGGGTACTATGGCTATGTTTGGAAGTCTCTTCTAAAAATTTGATTTGATCCGAAGTGAGTTCGACCATCGTTTCCCACTGATTACAAGAGGTACATTTCCCTATCCATCTAGGGGATTGAAATCCACATGCTTGACACTCAAAAATCGTTTTTTTCTTTGCCATAAATCACCTTTTTTATCTGTTGTGTGTAGTATAAAATAAAAACAGGGTAGAAATTTAAAAATATGTCATATTGACATCTTTTACATCACGCTATATGATTTCAACTCTTTTGGTTATAATTTTGCCATTAGCGCAAGGAATCAAAGTGACATTTAATAGTATCAAACAACTTCTCTATGGACTCTATCTTACAAACAGTTTTGGGTATAGACTTAGTAAGGTAAAATCTCCAGAAGATAAAAAAAGGTTGAGAATAGCCTATTCCAAAGCACAGCTTGATGCACTGCATATCTCTATCAAAGTAGAGAATCCAGAAAAATTACCCCAAAATGGACAATATTTACTTGTAGCAAACCATAGAAGTATCATCGATCCTCCTTTAATAGAAGTAGCCATAGAAAATACAGGGTTGTTTGGTGTGTGGATCTCTAAAAAAGAGCTTTATAACTCTTTTTTCTTTGGGTTATTTGTCCGTAAAGCAGGATCGATTTTATTGGATAGAGAGCAGAGTCAAATGGGTGGTTTTTTTGGCGATATTAAAGCAGCCGTACAACGTGGAGAATCGATTTTTATTTTTCCTGAAGGGACACGCAATAAAACGGAACATCCAGTATCTACCTTTAAAGATGGCTCAAGGTTAATTGCATTGAAAAATCGTTTGCCTATCTTGCCACTTTATATTAAAACCAATGCCGATCAAGTCTTAAAAAATGCTCTCAATGATGCTACATTAAGCCAAGAGGTGACGATCGTGATAGGGGATGTCATCGATTATAAAGAGAAAACACCCTTAGAGCAAGTATATAAAGCAATGTTTGCTTTAGAAGCAGAAAACTAAATAAATATCTCATCCAAAATAGAGTTGATATATTCATTGGCTTTAAATGGTATCAGATCAGAAGGTTGTTCGCCTGTACCGATATAAAAGATAGGCATTTTGAGTTCATCGGCGATACTGAGGACAGAACCCCCTTTGGCAGTGCCATCTAGCTTCGTAATGATAATCCCATCGATACCGATCATCTCATCAAACGCTTTGGCTTGGTTGATCGATGAACTCCCTTGGGTCCCATCGAGTATGAGCATTTTTCGGTGAGGTGAACCAGCAAGCGCTTTGTCTGCAACCCGTACCATTTTTTTGAGTTCTTCCCCTAGATTGGTTTGGGTATGTAGACGCCCTGCGGTGTCGATAATGACATGATCAAACCCTTTTGCTTTGGCTGATTCGATGGTGTCATAAACGACAGCTGAGGGGTCGTGTCCTTGTTGTGTGGCGATGATAGGAATATCGAGTTTATCTGCCCAACGTGTAAGCTGTTCGATGGCCGCTGCACGGAAAGTATCTCCTGCCCCGAGGATGACTTTTTTCCCTGATCTCTTGTAGCGGTAGGCAAGTTTCGAGATCGTAGTCGTTTTCCCAGCACCATTGACTCCTATGATCATTTCGACATAGGGTTTGGTATCGCTGTGTTTAAAATCGGCTTTGTATTGGAAAATCGAGATGAGTGAATTGAAAGCCTGAATTTTATTGATGGTCTCAGGCAATCCCTCTAAAAGTCTCTCTATTAAATCATAGTTTACATCGGCTTCTAGTAAGATATCTTCAAACTCCTCTTTAGGGATATTTTTTCGTTTGGTCGGGGCGACATCTTTGATAGCATGGTTCGTTTTATCTAGAACTTTTTTAAAGAGGTTTAACATCTTTTTACCTTGTTTGGAGCAGTGTTTTGGCTTGCTCGATATCATACTCGATCATCTCTACTGGTACACTTCCCTCATAATGGGTAAAGTAGTTACCATCCACATAGAGTAATGTCAATGGGATAGAAAATTTTGAAGGAAATTGGAGCATTTTAGCAATATGTTCAACCAAGAATGAATTGTTAGGATTTTGTGCAATAAAGTATTTGATTTCATGTTTGGCGATGAAAATATCTAGTTGAGTAGGATCGATTTTATCGTTGATAAGGATTCCTGTAATAAAAAGGTCTTTGGCATATTTTTTTTGGAGATCATTTAAGTAAGGGATTTCTTCCACGCAAGGGACACACCATGTGGCAAAAATATGGATCAAGGTGATGGGTTTTTTTGTGTTGTAAATGTGAAGGTTATAAGGGGTTAAACTTACGGTATGGTTTTCATGATTTGAATTTGAGAGTTTAATGATCTCTGCTTTTTCACCCTCTTGTGAAATAATATAAGAGGCAGGAGTGGTATTTGCTGATGTGGGGTCTATGTCATCATCTGGTAGGATAGTGGCACTTGGTGAGGTAGATTCCATTAAGTCTGTCTGTGGTCTATCCCAAATGATAAAGAAAATCACAAGAAACATTACTACAGGTAGTAAAACCACAATGCGTGGGTGCATTTTCATTGTTTTTGCACCAGAATAGATGCTATACAGACCAAGGGCAGCAACTATAATTAATAGTAGTAGTTTGGTATCTGTAGCATTACCCAGTCCACTCATTACCCCTAAGACTACGAATAGACCACCAATAAAACGAATCGAACCCTTCATTTGCATCTCACACAAGTCCTTTTGGTATAATATAGTTATGGAGATTATAGCCAAAGAGCTATAACAACACGATGATTTAGATGGAACAGGTATGACAAAAGCGGACAAAAAGTATCAATTTAGACAAGAAAGTTTACAAAGATTAAACCGTATTTCTTGGATGAATGGTTATGCAAAAGATAAAAAGATTATGAAGGTTTTGTATCGTCTCATCACGCAGGACAATGGAAAAAGTGTGATGCTTTATCTCCCTTTAAAACTTGAAGTAAACCTTTATCCTTTGATTTTAAAACTCAGAAAAGAGAAACGAAACCTTTATGTACCGTTTATGGAGGGTAAAAGTTTTAGGTTGGTAAAATACAGGCTTCCGCTGCGAAAAAAACAGTTTGGCATTAAAGAACCAAACGACTCGAAACAATATAGAAAGAGAAGCATTGATATTGCGATTGTACCTGTGGTAGGGGTAGATAGTATGTATAAACGGGTTGGTTTTGGTAAAGGGATGTATGATCGATTTTTTGAAAAAGAGCGACACCATATACAAAAAACCATTTTTATAGCACGGGAGTTATGTTATGCTCCAGAAGAGATTACGGACGGATATGATATACGTGCTGATATGATTATTACTGCTTGATAGAGACTTAACGTATTTTTTGGCAGATAAAAAAGGATGATAAATGTTAATAATAGCAGGTATTTTAGGGGTGGTTATGGGTGTAAGCATGACTTATATCCTTCTCCACAAAGGGCAGTCTAATCGGTTTGCTTATATCGAAAAAGAGGTAAAAGCCAAATCCAAAGCGATAGAAAAAGAGACTGAACTTTTAGTGAAATCTTCACAAATGAAGATTCAAGAGAAAGAGCTAGAACAAGAGCGAGAATTTCAAAAACGTCTTGCACAAGTCGATGAACGTGATCGTCAATTAATCTATCAGATTAAGGAAGTTTCTTCTTCGCAAGAGCGTTTTAAACTGTTAGAAAAACGTATCTTAGAAAAAGAAAAACAACTCGAAAAACTCGAAATTAAAAAACAACAAGAGATTAGTACGGCGTTAGATAAATTAGAAAATATTGCAGCGCTTACCCAAGAAGAAGCCAAAGCATATATCTTAGAAAAAGTAGAAGAGCAAAGTCGTGCAGATATCGCTTGTATCGTTCGTAAATATGAGCAGATGGCGAAAGAAGAAGGGGAGAAAAAAGCCAATTATATTTTATCTCAAGCAACAACACGTTTTGCGGGAGATTTTGCGGGGGAACGGTTGATCAATTTCGTGAACCTTCCTAGCGATGAGCATAAAGGGCGTATTATTGGGAAAGAGGGGAGAAATATCAAAACGCTGGAGATGCTTTTGGGGGTAGATATCGTCATCGATGAAACCCCGGGAGTGATTTTGGTGAGCAGTTTCAATCTTTATCGAAGGGCGATTGCGACTAAAGTGTTGGAGATACTTGTCGAAGATGGAAGGATACATCCAGGGCGTATTGAAGAAGTGCATGCGAAGGTCGAAGCAGAATTTGAGCAAAAAATGTATGAAGAGGGTGAAAGCATCTTAATAGAGTTGGGACTTTTCCCGATGAATGAAGCGTTAATTAAATTGCTTGGACGGATGAAATATCGAGCGAGTTATGGACAAAATGCTTTAGCTCATACTCTGGAAGTAGCAAAACTCGCCCGTGTGATCGCAGCTGAGATGGGAGGCGATGAGAAGCTCGCCATGAGAGCAGGATTGTTACATGATATAGGCAAAGCATTGACACAAGATGCCGGCGGTTCGCATGTCGATATCGGTGTCGAGCTTTGTCGTAAATACGGAGAACACCCTACTGTGATCAATGCGATTTATGCGCATCATGGACACGAAGAGCCTGATTCGATAGAGAGTGCTGCCGTGTGTGCAGCAGACAAACTCTCTGCGGCAAGACCAGGAGCAAGAAGAGAAGTGCTGGAGAGCTTTGCCAAGCGTGTAAAAGAGGTCGAAGCGATCGCATTGGATAAAGCGTATGTGACACAAGCGTATGCCATCAATGCAGGACGTGAGATACGGGTGTTTGTGAATGCACAAAAGATGAGTGATAA
>JBEAQM010000173.1:0-4416 GCA_041163845.1 Pseudomonadota bacterium
GCGATCATTGTAGTGACGGTACCACTTAGATCTGCAAACATGATTTCTTTAGTACCTTCAATAACCGCTTGTTGTATCTCTTTGTTGAGTTCTTTATAATGACGTTCTATGTTTTCCATGACTACGACGGTATCATCCAGTAAAAGACCTAATGCCAAAATAATAGCCGTAAGGGTTACAACATTGAAATCTATATGAAATAACCACATCAAAGCTATCGTAGAGGCATAAACTAAGGGGATTGTTCCAAGAACAACCAGTATCTGTCTGAAACTTGCTAAAAACAAAAATACGACAATAGTAGACATAATAATGGCATCCCGAAGTGCTTCAAACATATTTTCTGTGCTTTGAGAAATGGTCTCTTTTTGTGTATCTGATATTTCAAAGTGTAAGGCAGGATATTTTTCTTTTAAAGATGCGAGTACAGTTTCGCAGTTTTGGATCGTGGTTACGACATCTGCTGTGGAGGATCGTTGTATAGAAAGTGCAATTGCTTTTTTACCGTTCCCGTAATACATAGCACTATTTTCATTATGTCCAAAATATATTTTAGCGATATCAGAAAGCTTAATATCTGTATTGATAGGAATATTTTGGAGTTTTGCAACACTTTCTTTTTTCCCTTGGGACTTCAGTAAATAACGATGATTTTCATCACTTATAAAACCGATGGCATAATCTTTATCGTTTTTTTGAATGGCATTGAGCACAGTAGATAAAGAGAGGTTCAATTGATCTAGTTTCATTTTATCTATCAGGATATGGAGTTCTTTTTGATATCCGCCAAAGACATCGACATTTGAAACACCTTCTGTCTTAAGTAAAGTGTGTTTAATATCCGTACTCCCTAAATCACGAATATCTTCCAAAGAGATATTTTGTTGTTGAGAAGAAACAGAGACGATCAAAATAGGAGCAGTTGTTTCTGTGATCTTCATCACCTGAGGCTCCTGTATCTCTTCGGGTAGTTTTTTTCTTATTTTAAAAAGAGCATTCGATACATCATTGAGAGCAGCATTTATATCTTTGCTATATTCAAATTCTGCACGAATCACTGTTACTTCATCAATAGTGTTGGAATATGCACGTCGAATCTCATCTAAGCTATAAAGTTCTTCTTCTACTACAACAGCAACATTGGACGCAATACTTTTGGCTGAAGCCCCAGCTTGTGTAATGACTATCGCAACTTCTGGATAATTGGAATTTGGAAAAAGGTTTTGATGACTTTTTTGATAGCCCAAAATACCAGCAAATACAAATAATGCTAAAAAAGAAAAAATAAGATGAGGTTTGTTGAGAATTTTTTCGATCCAACCAGAAGAGGGATTACTCATTTGTTTTCTCTACAATATAGGTATTTTCATAAAAAGATAATTCCCTTAATTTTGATTCATTTCCTCTGGCGACATGAGAAATACCTTGACATGAACCTAGCAAAATATTTTGTTCATTTGATAGTTCGATAGTCACTTTATACGGTATGAATTTTTTATCTTTATACAGCATCAGATATGTCCCATCTTTTTGATGTATTAGGGTATCAGCAGGCAAAATGCATCCTTCCTTTTTCTGAGTCAATACGGTTACATTGAGACTGCTTTGTACTGGATACAAAGGGATTGTGTTCAAATGAACTTCTGCTTGTATTAAGCCATTGGAAACAATGGTATATAGTTTTTTGATGAACCCTTCGGTTGAATCTTCTAGCTTTACTTGTTGACCTACACGAATTGTTTTATCTCCTTGAGGAAAAGTAAAAAGAATTTTTTTCTCCATCGTATTGAGTGTTAAGATTGGTTTTCCAATGGCAGCAAGATCACCTTCATTTGCATAAATACTTGCGATTTCACCATCAAACGGTGCTTTGATACCTAAGTAAGTGAGTTGATGTTGAAGTTGATAAATTTTTTCTTCTGTATTGACGACAAGTGCTTGTTTGTTGTGAACCGTTAATTTTGATAAATCTAATTTTTCTTTAGCCAATCCACCCACTTCATAAAGTTTTTCATTGCGTTGGTAGATATTTTGATGAAGTAATGCATCTATTTTTTGTTGTTCTAAAGTTGCAAAAAGTGCTTTAAGTGATGAATTTAATTCGGTATCATCAATCTGGATGAGAGCCTCATTTTTGTGTACTTTTTGAGCTTCTGATACAGAGATAGATTTTATGTATCCCGGTATTTTTGTCGAAAGGGTGGCACTTTTGATTGCTTCTACATGACCAAGATAAGAACGTTTACTTTGCAACACACCTTCGTACGGTTCGACCAATGTTATTGAGATGGCAGTAGCTTTAGGCAAAAAGGTGTTTTCTATCTCATTCGTTCTTTCAAACAAAAGGATGATCGCTTTGATCACAATCAACAAAGAGAGAATGGATATAAATATGATTTTCTTTTTATTCATCTGTCATGCCTGTTTCCATAAGATAGCTTATATAGTAAATATTTTTTTGATATTGGTATTTGTTTTCTATACGTTGTATTTTGGCGATTTGCGTTTTACTTTGTGCAAGTAAAAAATCATTGATTGTTGATGCTCCATTTTCGTAACGTACTTTTTCGATCATTTCGTTTTGGTTTAACAAGGTTATTTGTGTGTTGTTGGCATGATATAATTCATAACTTTGTTTTGTTTTTTCAATCGCTTCTATCAAAGCGTATTTCACATCTTTCAACGCCTGATCTTTGTCAACTAAAGCATTCATTTTGGCAATTTTAGCTTGTTCTTTTGCTAAAGAACGCTTTCCAAAATCTATGATATTCCATTGTAGATTCAGACCTATTTGCCAAAGATATTCGTTGTCCCATTGATTTAGAGTTTCATCTTTGCCATAATTTTTCCCAGTATACCCCTTAAGATTAACTTGAGGAAGTTGTAAAGCAGACACTTTGGCGATCGCTTTTTCTGCTTGGTCTATCTGTAAATCGGTTAGTTTTATTTTAGACAATGAAGTGGCATCACGTAAAATCGTATCAAGTGTATAATTTGGCTTTTCTACCTTAATCGAAATAGGAGTAATATGTGTAATTTGGTCTATGCCTACCAATGATGCAAGTGAACCATAAAGAATATTAGTATTACTTTTAAATACTATTTCTTTTGATTGTGAAGTAACCAGGCTAGATTTTGCATTAAGCAAATCGATTTGTGCTTTTTTTCCTAGTTTTACCTCATACTGTATCTGAATATAAAAATTTTGAAGTGCTTTAGTGTAAAAATGTTGTGCCTTGATCGCTTCTTCTAGTGCTAGAATGCTCAGGTAAATTGTTCTGATATTATAGACGAGTTGTTCCTTAGTGAGAGTTTTTTTCATCATGGCGATATGAGTTGAAATTTTTTGAATTTCTATTTCATAATTTTGTGCAAATCCCGTAAAAAGAGGGACAGTGTACACAATACCTGTTGAATAAAGATCATTGGTTGTTGTGATAGGTACACCTAAATTTATCGATGTTGGTGTCATTGGTATGAGTGTTCTTGGTGTATTAAAGTGTGTAAATTCTCCTATGAGATCAAATGATCCATATTGTGAAACTTTGCTTTCTTCATGCTTCATTTGAGTCATAGTATGTTCTGCATCGCTCTTTTTTATCAAAGTACTTTGCTGTAGTCCAATATGAATTAGTTCTTGCAATGTTTCACCATATATCGCTGTACTCACTAACAATGCAATGAAAATTTTTTTCAGCATTTTAAATTCCAATTACATTCCCCAAAAAGGCAATAAAAATTTTATTTGCTTGTCATTCAACAGGGATAAGGTGTTTTTGAGACATTGGAGTTGAATTTTGGTATTGGATGCTTTGAGTTTAGCGATCTCATCTATTTTGGGCTCTAAACTTTCCAAAGACTCCTCATCGACGAGCCCTTCGATCACTTCTTCTTCTAACGTATAGATTTTCGCTTTGAGTTCCTTTACGGCTTCTATCGTATGTATTCGAATCGGTAAAAGTTTGTTTTTTTGTTCATCACTTAAGGCTAAGTCTTGAGTATCCCAATGTTGTTGGATGAGCTTTGTGACATGGGGAAGTGATTCACTTGTGATGAGAAATGGTGAATCAGTTGCTTGTAAAGCACTAGCAACCGATAAGCTACCAACTAAAATAGATTTTTTTAACATGTGTATTCCTTTGTATGATTAATGGTTGTTTGTAGTCATATGGGCAGAGATGAACATCGCCGTCATCGTATCCATTGTCTTAATGTGATTGATGATCCAATCGACTGATCCTCTAAGGTAAGCAACGATTGCAGCGATATCACCATGTTGTTTCCATCGGATCACCATACCATGAAGCTCATAAAGTACTCGATCGTGTTCGGCTTTATGCATAGAATAAGCAGGAAAATGATACAAACGCATCAAACGTTCTTCATTCGTATAGTGGTGTTCTACATGTTCTATAT
>JBEAQM010000174.1:0-2653 GCA_041163845.1 Pseudomonadota bacterium
CATATACCTTCAGTTCATGATATAAGCTATCGCGCTCTACAGGGGTAAATCCAGCATTTTTAATCAACGCGGTAAAATCATTCAGATCCATACCCTGACTGCTGTTTGCCCCTGCAGCCGATTGGATAGACTCTTTCTCTATCGTACCATCCAGATCATCTGCACCAAATTCTTGCGCAATCAGAGCAAGATTGATCGAAGCAGTCACCCAATACGCTTTGATATGTGGGATATTGTCCAACAAAATACGACTGATCGCATATGTCTTCAATATCTCTTGCCCTGTAGGGAAATTCTCAACTTTGAGAAAATTGTTATCGCGCTGATACACCAAAGGGATAAATGCATTAAATCCACCTGTTTGATCTTGCAAATCACGAAGACGAAGCATATGATCTATACGATGTGCACGTGTCTCGACATGACCAAAGAGCATCGTTGCATTACTCTCTCGTCCTCTTTGATGCCATTTATGATGGATCTCTAGCCATTGCTCTGATGTCACTTTCCCTTTACAGAGATATTCTCGTACTTTCTCGTCAAAAATCTCTGCGCCCCCTCCTGGCATCGAATCGACACCATTTTCTATCATCTTATCAAGCACTTCATCATAGCTTAAGCCATATTCTCTACTTAAAAAATCTACTTCAGCAGCTGTCATCGCCTTGACGTGAAGTGTAGGATACTTATTTTTAATTTGACGAAAAATATCCATATACCATTCAACACCCACATTCGGGTTATGCGCCGAAACGATATGAACCTCTTTTGCCCCTTTCTGGACAGATCCATCAACAATTTTCATAATCTCTTCATGATTCATTGTATATTGATTGGGGTTTTTTCTACTTGCAGAATAGGCACAAAATTTGCAAATATCTGCACATACATTTGTTGGATTGATATGGCGATTGATGTTAAAATAACTTTTATTGCCATACTTCTCTTTACGTATCTCATCGGCTAATCTACCAAGGGTGTAAAGATCGAGTTCATAAAGTGCTTCGCCCTCTTTTTGGGTAAGTCGTTTTTTACTCTGTATCTTATTGATTAAATCCATTTTTGCCTAATTCCGTAATTATTTTTTGGTATTATACCACTATAAAATTATGGGGAGTAATCGTGGATAGTATAACCGTTGAGATCGAAACATTGCTTTCCCAGCATGCACCCGATTTTAAGATTGCAAAAGCATTAAAAACGGATATTAAATACTATTTTTCAACCCTTGAAGATACATTTCGTACGTCTGGGGGGAAAGACTTTCTTGTCAAGCATACCCGAAAAATAGATGCGATTTTAAAAATCGCCTATATGGTGGCTCAGCGTTCTATGTTTGGAAGCTATGCCCCGATGCGAAATGCTATACCTGTAGCACTTGTCGCCCTAGGGAGTTATGGTAGAGAGCAACTTTGTGTCTATTCGGACATCGATCTGATGATCGTTTATAAAGAGCTCCCCGGTTACAACACGCAAGCCATGATAGAAAAAATACTTTATATCCTTTGGGATACAGGATTAAAGATCGGGCATCGTGTCCATACAGTCGAAGAACTTTACGAAGTGTCAAAAACTGATATCACTATCAAAACGGCTCTCATAGAATCTCGTTTTATAGAAGGATCTAAGTTTATATGGACAGAAACACAAAATGCCATCACTCAAATACGTCACGATAATATCGAGGGGTTCATCAAACAAAAACTGCAAGAGAGAGAGGCACAACATCGTAAATTTCCATTAACTATGGAACCCAACCTTAAGGAAGGTACGGGTGGCTTTAGAGATGCGAATCTCGTCTTTTGGATAGGGAAAATCTTTTTTAATGTCAATCACATTAAAGAGATACCTTCTGAGATTATAGATGAAAAGTTTTACCGTGATTTTCGTATTGCTCTTGAATTTCTTTTTCGTGTACGCTCAGCACTGCATCTGACTGCACAAAAAAAAGAAGATAAGCTTCGTTTAGAATTGATCCCCGATATCGCACGATTACTCGGCTATGAAGAGGGGCAAAAGGGGCAAATGCAATGCGCGCAAAAAGTGACTGAGAGTTTAAAAATGATTAGACTTTATAGTACTATTTGGATCGATGTACTTACGACGCAATATCATTTCGATGCTCCTGAAAAAAATTATCTTTACCCTAAAGATGGTGTGCAAAATTTCAACTCATTATTAAAACAGCTTTGTCTGCATGCACAAAATCCTTTCTATGCACATCCGACCTTCATCCATAAACTTATCATCGCCAAAAAGCCTGAACGTCCTGATGAAACACTTTATCGTACGATCAAACATATCTTTCATCAGCCCTATAGTCATTCGATACTCAACGCTCTCTCTTTTGCAAAATTGCTCGGATATACTTTTATACCACTCAAAAAAGTGATCAACCTTCCACAATTTGACGGATACCATCAGTTTGCGGTTGACATACACTCTATCCGATGTGTATTTCATCTTGAGCATATCAAAGATCCATTCATTCAAGCGCTTTTTGAAGCGCTTTCTATGGAAGAAAAGGTACTGCTCAAGGTGGTTACTTTCTTCCATGATGCTGGGAAAGGAAGACAAAAAGACCACCATTTAGTGGGGACATCTTTGTTTAAAGTTTTTGCCCAAAAATTAGCCTTATCCCCAGAACATATCG
>JBEAQM010000175.1:0-3605 GCA_041163845.1 Pseudomonadota bacterium
TCATCCAACCCTTCTAAAAAAGCCAGCAGTAGGGCATCTGAGCAAGGTTTAAAGTTTTTATGATCCTCTTTTCGAAAGAGAGCAGAGAGTTGTTGTTTGCTTAGTGTCACATCTGCAAGAGCAAAAATAATCTCTGTTTCTGCCTCTTTGAGTTCTAGTGCGATACGGAGTTTTTTGAGTATGAGATTGTTGGTGAGTTCTATCGGATCATTTTCATTTTGTTTTTGTGAAGAGGGTCCCCTTTTAAGTGTCACAAATCCATCGAGAAACACACCTAACTCTTCGTAACCAGCTTCTATAAAACCTTTATCTTGTCGTCTTTTAAGTAGCCCCTCTAAATGGCTATTATCCATGGGATAGCCTTCGCGTTTGTATGCCTCTAGCATCTGAATGTGCGTCAGTCTAAGGGCTTGTTGGATACGGTAGAGGATTTCGTTTGGGGTGAGAATCATGGTTACTTTTTCGCTGCTTCTTCAGCAAGTGTTTCTAATGCGATTTTTGCTTTGCTGAGGATATCAAGACAGTTTGGATCTTTAATGTTATGCTTTAAAGACCAATACTCTGGATTGGTATAGATAAACGACGTTTCCCCTTCGTAGTTGGTCGTTACGAGGATACGAAGCGGAAGATCAAGCCCCATAGAAGGGTTACAATTCATCAGAACGGTTCCCATCTTAGGATTGCCAAAAATGACGACCGTTTCAGGTTTAAGATCCATTTGCACAGATGCTGCATTGGCTTTGTGATCGATGGTATCAAAATAGGTCAATCCTTCCTCTACGATCAACTTTTTGAGTTTAGCGACAGAGGTAGCATGGTCATTTTCACTTGCTACTGTTTGCAGGAAGGTCCCTTTGTGGGTATCGCATCCTAAGAGTCCTAGTCCCAGAATGATTGCAACAACTAACTTTTTCACTTTATTTTTCCTTTTTATACATTAAACCTAAAGTGCATTACATCGCCATCTTGAACGATGTATTCTTTGCCCTCAAGCCTGTTTTTCCCCGCATCTTTGGCTCCTGCTTCACCTCCACATGCGATGAAGTCATTATAGGCGATCACTTCGGCTCGGATAAATCCTTTCTCAAAGTCATTGTGGATCACCGCTGCAGCTTTGGGAGCAGTGGTTCCCTTGCGGATAGTCCATGCACGTACCTCTTTGACCCCAGCCGTAAAGTAGCTCATGAGACCTAATGTGTCGAATCCTTTGTGGATGATCTGCTCTAGTCCAGATTCTTCCACGCCTAGTTCACGAAGCATCTCATCACGCTCTTCATCTTCGAAGTCCACCATGTCCTCTTCCATTTTCGCACATAGCTTGATCACCTCTGCTCCACGCTCTGATGCGTAGGCTTTGAGTTTTTGGACATATTCATTGTCTTCACCCAGCCCATCTTCATCGACATTGGCACCATAGATGACAGGTTTTGAAGTCAACAAACGTAAATCGCGGTTGATCATGAAAAACGCATCGCTCTCTTTTTCAGGGAACGTCGAAACAGGGGCACCATCTTCGATGTGAAGCAAGAGTGCTTCAGCAATGGCAAGTTGGTCTTTGGCATCTTTGTCGTTCCCTTTGGCTTTTTTCTTGAGCATATCGACACGTTTAAGCACGGCATCGATATCTGCAAAGAGGAGCTCTTGTTCGATGATTTCGACATCACGGATAGGGTCTATGGAACCTTCTGTATGGACGATATTATCATCGGCAAAACATCTTACGATATGCAAGATCACTTCTGTTTCGCGGATATTGCCAAGAAATTTATTGCCCAATCCTTCCCCCTTGCTTGCTCCTGCAACTAATCCAGCGATATCGACAAAGTCAAGCGTAGAGTGTTGGATACGCTCTGGTTTGACGATTTTTGCAAGTTCATCAAGTCTTTTGTCTGGTACAGGGACGATTGCTTTGTTTGGTTCTATCGTACAAAATGGATAGTTTGCACTCTCTGCATTTTGTGCTTTGGTAAGCGCATTGAATGTAGTCGATTTCCCTACATTTGGTAGTCCAACAAGTCCGATCCCTAATCCCATAATAATCCTTTAGTGTGTAATATTTTCATTTTTTGATGCTTATTTTTGCGCGTTTAATACTAAGTCTTCTAATAGGGTGAGCATCATTCTTACTCCAGCACCCGAAGCACCTACGGGATTTTCTCCCCAAGCATGTTCGACAAAAGCAGGTCCAGCGATATCTATATGTGCCCATTTTTGCGCATGATTTTCATCGATGAATTCTGAGAGAAATTGCCCGGCAGTGATCGCACCACCATAGCGGGTATTAGAGATGTTGCAAATGTCAGCAATGTCTGATTTGAGTGTCTTTTTAAGGTAACGGTTAAAATCAAGTGCTGTAGCGAATTCACCAGCATTTTTGGCAGCATTGACCACGAGAGATTTCATCTCTTCTGCGTTGCCCATCACACCAGAAGTATAATGACCTACACCTACCACACAAGCACCAGTGAGTGTCGCAAAATCAAAAATATAATCTGCTTTCACCTCTTGTTGTGCATAGCATAGGGTATCAGCAAGAACTAAACGCCCTTCAGCATCGGTGTTGCGCACTTCTATGGTTTTTCCATTTTTAGCGATGAGTACATCATCTGGCTTATAGGCATCGCCTCCGATCATGTTTTCCACTGCTCCCACGAATCCATGCACTTCTATAGGAAGTTTCATCTCCGCAACGGCTTTTAAGATACCGATCACCGCAGAACCACCACTTTTATCCGACTTCATTGTCACCATATAATCAGCCGGTTTGAGGCTAAGCCCACCACTGTCATATGTCAGACCTTTTCCCACTAGTGTTACAGTGCAGAGTGGATTGCGTGGTTTGTGTGAGAGGTGTATTACCCTTGGGGTATGGCGACTTGCACGTGCAACGGCAAGGAGGGTTTGCATCTTTTCTTTTTCGAGGTGCTTTGGCTTGAGGATAGTACATTTGAGTCCTGTCTCTTTTGCCATGCTTTTTGCGATCTCACCCATCACTTCAGGATAGCAGTCATCAGGCGTTTGGTTGACGATGTTTCGTGTGAAGTTGGTCGCATCGGCAACGATCTGTCCATGGTGCATCGCTAAAGAGGCTTCTTTTACCTCTATGGTGTATCCACTATAATCCTGCAGACAGAGGGTTACCTCTTTGATCCCTTTGGTACTTTTTTTGCTTTTATAGTTTTCGAAACTATAACCACCGAGGATAAACCCTTCCACCATGGCACGAATTGTAGAAGGGTCATTTTCTGCTTGGAGATACGTTGCGATTTTAATCGCACGATATTGTGTATTTTTAAGGGCTTTGATGGCACTTGCAGTTGCTGTACGGAGGTCTTGGGTTGAGAGTGATTCTGCTCCGACATAGAGTCTGTTCTCTCCTAGAAGCAAACAAGTCTCATCTTGTCCTCCCTCAAAACCAGATTTTTGCAAGAGTGCTTGATCTTGTACAAAATCGTGTTCTGTATTTTTATTTACAACGATAATAACCTCTATATCTCCTTTGGCTTCTGCGACAGGAAGTTGTGTGAGTTCAAAATTCATAGTTCAAATCCTTAATTAAATTGTTCTTTTAAGATATCTTTGGCTTGCATCATATCTTTGTCACC
>JBEAQM010000176.1:0-10197 GCA_041163845.1 Pseudomonadota bacterium
GAAAGAAGTTGTAGAGTCTTGGGCAAATGGGGAGTGGTTTACCAACAAGCCAGAACTTCCACAAGAGATCAAGCTAACTGTTTATAAAATCCCTGGTGAAACCAATACAGATGACCTTTCTCCGGCTTCAGAAGCGTTTACAAGAGCCGATATTCCATTGCATGCGAACTCTATGCTTGGAAGTAGAATGGAAAAACCACTCGAGACTATGGCAGCACTCAAAGAGAAGGGAAATCCTTTGGCTTATGTGGGTGATGTTGTGGGTACGGGATCTTCAAGAAAGTCTGGTATCAACTCTGTGCAATGGCACATGGGTGAAGATATCCCTGGTATCCCAAACAAAAGAACAGGTGGGGTTGTCATTGGTTCGATTATCGCACCAATCTTCTTCAACACGGCAGAAGATAGTGGATGTTTGCCAATTGAAGCAAATGTCGATGCACTTGAGACAGGCGATGAGATCGTGGTAAAACCTTATGCTGGCGTGATCGAAAAAGGTGGTGCTGTTGTAAGTGAATTCAAACTTTCACCAAACACTATCACTGATGAGATGAGAGCAGGGGGGAGAATCCCACTTATTATCGGTAAAGGATTGACAGCAAAAGCGAGAGAAGCGCTTGGTATGGGCGCTTCTGATTTATTCTTGACACCAGAACAACCAGCTGACAATGGTAAAGGATTTACTCTTGCGCAAAAAATGGTAGGTAAAGCATGTGGAATGGACGGGGTAAAACCAGGTGTATACTGTGAGCCTGTAGCGACGACGGTAGGATCTCAAGATACCACTGGACCTATGACCAGAGATGAGATCAAAGAGCTTGCAGCGCTTGGTTTTGGTGCAGATATGGTGATGCAGTCTTTCTGTCACACAGCAGCCTACCCAAAACCAGCAGATATCAACCTTCAACATACGCTTCCAGCATTCTGGACGAGCAGAAAAGGGGTGATCCTTAGACCAGGTGATGGTGTTATTCACTCATGGCTGAATAGACTTTGTCTTCCAGATACAGTAGGTACAGGTGGAGACTCTCATACAAGATTCCCTATTGGTATCTCATTCCCAGCAGGTTCAGGACTTGTTGCGTTTGCTGGTGTAACTGGGATGATGCCATTGACAATGCCAGAGTCAGTATTGGTAAGATTTAAAGGTCAG
Source organism: Pseudomonadota bacterium (assembly GCA_041163845.1). Lineage (GTDB taxonomy): Bacteria > Campylobacterota > Campylobacteria > Campylobacterales > Sulfurovaceae > Sulfurovum. Next base: position 1,154 of record JBEAQM010000176.1, read on the forward strand.
ATGCAAGCAGGTATCACCCTTCGTGACCTTGTCAATGCTATCCCGTACTATGCGATAAAACAAGGGTTGTTGACGGTAGAGAAAAAAGGGAAGAAAAACATTTTTGCTGGACGTGTACTTGAGATCGAAGGTCTTGAAGATATGAAGTGTGAGCAAGCGTTTGAGCTTTCAGATGCATCAGCTGAGAGATCAGCAGCAGCATGTACTGTAAAGCTAAACAAAGAACCAGTCATCGAATACCTAAGCTCTAATATCGCATTGATCGAACAAATGATCAAAGATGGTTATGATGATGCACAGACGCTTCAAAGAAGAGCGGACAAGATGAAAGCATGGCTTGCAAAACCAGAATTAATGGAAGCAGATGCAGATGCAGAATATGCTGCAGTGATCGAGATCGACCTTAATGAAGTGACTGAGCCGATTCTTGCTTGTCCTAATGATCCAGATGATGTGGCGACATTATCAGAGATTTTAGCAGATGACAACCGCCCAAAAGAGATTCAAGAGGTATTTGTAGGGAGCTGTATGACAAACATCGGTTTGTTTAGAGCACTTGGTGAAGTACTCAAAGGTGAAGGTGCGGTAAACACAAAACTTTGGATCGTACCACCGACAAAAATGGATGAGAAACAACTCACAGAAGAGGGATACTACGCGGTCTTTGGTACTGCAGGTGCAAGAACAGAAATACCAGGATGTTCACTCTGTATGGGGAACCAAGCACAAGCAGGTAAAGGAAATACAGTATTTAGTACCAGTACAAGAAACTTCGATAACCGACTTGGTAAAGATACGAAGGTGTATCTTGGTTCTGCTGAGATGGCGGCGGTCGCAGCACTTCTTGGTAAGATCCCAACCAAAGAAGAGTATATGTCTATCGTAAACAAAAAAATCACAGATGCCAACAAAGCAAGTGTGTATAAATACCTTAACTTTGACCAAGTCTCTTCAGAGGAACTTGAGGCAATGGTAAAATAATTTTTAAAGGGGCTTAGCCCCTTTGCATAAAGGCAAAATTTGGCTGCTTTTTCTTCTGTTTCACAACTTCAAAACCATTTTCTTGATCATCAAATTTTTCAAAAAGCGTTTCGTTATATTTTAGAAGCAATTGAAGAAGGCAGTGAGATTAATCGTAGAATATTAGCTACCCCACTAGACCATTATATCCGTCATGATTTAGAAGATGGGATGTTTGTGATCGAGCAGTGTTATTTCACAAAAGAGAGAGAAGAAGGTTTTTTCGAGTCTCATAGAAAGTATATCGATATGCAAGTGATCGTTTCTGGTTCTGAGATGATGGAGTTTACAGATATTCACAATTTAACCATTCAAGTTCAGTATGATGAAGAGAAAGATTTGATTGTATACGATGACTTTATAGATACATCTGTGTTTAAATGCGAGAAAAATAGTTGTGCTATTTTTTGGAGTGAGGATGCCCATATGCCTTGTTTGAATTACCATGAAAAACAAGGGTTACTGTATAAAACGGTAGTCAAAGTCCCTATCTCCCACTTATCATAATTTAAAGTTTATTAAAACATAATTGTTGTTTATTAACATGATTTGTAGTATAATGTTAAATTACGATATTAAGGATTGTCAATGAAACCATTTGTGTTAGCTATCTTTTTAACTACGTTTTCTTTCAGTGGATTTTTCGATGCCTCAGATGAAGCGAATGAAGCCAAGGCAGTCTATGCAGAGAATGATCGTTTATGTAAAAGCTTTAATCAAAAAGTAGAGATCTATAAAAAAGAGATTGAAAAATTCAAACAAGACAAAGAGCAATACCATATAGCAGTGAGTGAAGATGAATTGATCTTAAAGCAAGCTTCTATGGCATCTTATGAGCACAGAGCTTCTATTTTTTGCAAAAAAGCCCAAGAAGCAAAACAATCCCTTAATCCATAACACTCTTTTATCTTTTTTCCGGATTTTATCCGGAAGTGCCTCTCCCAGTTTTCCTTTCATCTTATAGTGCATCATTTATCTATAACATTATGATACGAAAAGAAAAAATAATATAATTTGTTAACCAATTTTATAATCAAAATTAATATTTAATCTGTTACAATTTAAATGTTACTACAAAATAAAAGGAGTGAAGATGGGAACGATGATCTCAGTAATTGGTTTAGGGTTAGTTATGAGTTTGATAGTTTTCTGGTTTTGTGAGGAAAAATCACTTAAAAATGCAGATATGTCAGATATGAAATGCCTTATCAAAGAAGAGAAGAATGTCGCAGAATGTTTTGAAGAATACAACACCATTCAATATGTGTTTTATTATTTTGTTACAGTGTTTATTTTGGGATTGATCATGGCAAATAACGTATTGTTACCAAATAAATTTGGTTTAGTAGAAGCGATGGCTTATACGTTTGTCCCATCGATGATAGGATCACTCATTATTTTACTTGTAAAATGGAAGTTCCAACCTATGATTAAATTGCTTTCATCTTTTATGTTTGGGGCAGGGTATATTGGTGCGACGGCACTCGCACTTTCATTTGCGTATGTTGTAAATGGATAATCTTTAAGAGGGGGATTCTCCTTCTTAAAGCGTCTCAAAGAGACGATTAAATACGTCTGGTATTCTATGGGGTTTACCCTCTTGCAGATAGACTAAACGTACCTCCATCGTAAAAACTTTCTCTTTTTCTTTCCATATTTCTTGCAAAAGTATGATTGAAGAACGTTGTGATGTTACGATTTTAGTGGTTACTTCTAGGAGATCACCTAGTTTGGCTGTAGCTAAAAAACTTGCTTGTAGATCGCGTACGACAAATCCACTTTTATCTCCAAGTGTAGGTTGCATGTGATTGGTAAAAAAGTGTTCAGAACGTGCCCGTTCACAGTATTTTAAATAATTTGTATGATAGACGATACCACCCGCATCTGTATCCTCGTAATAAATTCTAATTTGCATGATTCTCCTTTCGTGTAGGTTTCATCCCTATCATACTCATAAATCTACCAGTGCAACCTACCTCTTTTCTGTAAGAGAAGAAGTGATCCACTTCGCAAGCTGTACAGCGATGGCTCATTTGTATGTTTTCTTTTTTTACCCCTGATTGAAGCAGTTGGGTTTGGTTGATAAGGGGTAGATCAAGCATATATTTCTCCCCTTTTTGCATCAGTGCGCTAGGGGTGTCCAAAAAATGGCTTGCTACCTCTTCGCCCACTTCATAACAACATACCCCTATTGAAGGAGCGATACCAGCCACTATATCTGAAGGATTTGAGCCAAATTTCTCTCTCATTTTGGCTATGGTTTTAGCAGTGATGTGTGATCTTGTCCCTTTCCACCCAGCATGGATAGCAGCGATCACATTTTGGTGTGGATCAAAAAGAAGTATAGGGACGCAATCTGCAGTGAGTATAGTAAGCATCACCCCTTTAAGATCGGTGATCAATGCATCACAATCTTTTATCGAATTGGCAAGCTCTTTCCACCCTTTGGTAGCATGTTGTGTGATAATCTCTATATGATCACTATGGGTTTGTTCTGCAACGACATAATCAAATCGATCTTCATCTGAAAATAATCCACTCAGGTGCTCTCTATTTTGGAGGATACTTTGAGGTTCTTCTCCTGTATGAAGCGCCAAGCTGAATTGATAAGGAGCGTTTTTTGATTTCGTAGTGATACCATGCACCAGTGAAGGAAATAGTTTCAAGTTCTCAAAAGTGACAAGCTCAAGCATCAAAAAACTCCTTTACGATATAATACCCAAAAAAGAGGAAAGTAAATGAATCTTTGGCTAAGCTTTGACAAGCGTGTCTTCAAACAATTTTCTTATCTTCTTATTTTACAAATCCTCCCACTTTTGGTCATTTCGTCTTATCTTATTAATGAAATAAATCCAGCACTTTTTACAAAACAAATGGCTTATTATGGGATAGGAGCAATCGCATTTTTAGTCTCTGCGCTTATCCCGTGGCGAAAGATTTTATGGTGGTTTGTCCCTTTGTTTTATGTAGGAAATTTGGTCTTGCTTTTTGCCGTTGAACTTATAGGGAAATCGATCTTAGGGGCACAACGGTGGATAGAGATACCAGGTATCGGACTTACGATACAACCTTCTGAATTTATGAAAGTAAGTGTCATTATGATGCTAGCATTTATGATGATGAAAAAACCGCCAGAAGAGAGTGGGTATGGTTTGTGGGGATTTGTGAAGCTCTCTGTGGTGGTATTGATCCCTTTTTTACTTATCGCTAAAGAGCCTGACCTTGGAACAGCCCTTGTGTTATTGATCACTGGGTATGGGATATTGTTTGTCGCTGGTATTCACTGGAAAATATGGGCGACTATTGTGATTATTCTTGGACTTTCGGCTCCTTTGCTTTATGGACAGCTCAAGCCGTATCAAAAAAAACGCATTAGTGACTTCATGGGGCAGCCAAGTTACCACGTAAAGCAAGCATTGATCGCGATAGGATCTGGTGGATTTGCAGGGAAAAGCAAGGAAGACTCGACACAGACACAATTGAAGTTTTTACCAGTATCTTCTACCGATTTTATCTTTGCGTATTTGGGTGAACGTTTTGGGCTTAAGGGGATGATAGCGGTGATTGTGCTTTATGTATTGCTTATTTTTCATTTACTCTATCTCTCCGCAATTTATGTCAAAGATTATCTGATTAAGGTGTTTGCTTCTGGACTCGCTTTTTTGATCTTCGTTTATATGGGGGTTAACATCTATATGGTTATAGGGATGGCACCGGTTGTGGGGCTTCCTTTGCCTATGTTTAGTCATGGGGGGACATCGTTTATCATCTTTGCTGTCATTTTCGGGATACTCGAAAACTTAATGGCATTTAAAGACTACAATCGCTATAATTCTGACGCAAAAATTGTCATGGTGACAAAAGAACAACCATAATACTACGGGTCTTTAGCTCAGTTGGTTAGAGCACTCGGCTCATAACCGAGTGGTCCGGGGTTCGAGCCCCCGAGGACCCACCACTTATACTCCTCTAAATTTCTATGATTTAAAGCTATTCATTAAACCAAAAATGCGTATTGCTAATCCACTATCCAATCATTTTTATAAGGCTCAACTTAGCGCTTCAGTACATCTGTCTTATCTTTGTCGTAATTCTGTCTGATTAGTGTCGTATTTATGTCGTATTTTTTATTTTTTGTGATAAAATTCAAATTGATTTATTTGATATATAAATTCATTTAATACATAATTATTCATTCGGAGTAAAAACCAACATGTCGAGCACATCAGTAAAAATTGCAAGTACGCTCATTTCTGCAAAACGAAATAAATCTTTTTTAAAACATATAAACATTCTAGCCCTAAGTTTATTTGCTACAACGACACTCTTTGCGGCACCACCTAGCACACAAAGTTTGCTTCAGCAGCAAGAAGAGCTCACAAGGCTCCCAAAACTCACACCAGCCAATATCCAAACCGCTCCAGAGCCTGAAAAACCAGCAGCACCGATTATATCAAATATACAAGTGGCTCCAAAAGTGTTTAGCTTTCAGGGGAATATCACTATTTTTACTCAATCAGAATTAGAAGCTATGGCAGCACCATATATTGGTAAAAAGCAAGGGATTGAAGGATTATATGATCTTTTGGAAGTGATCCGTAATGCATATCGTGAAAAAGGGTACACCGTCGTTCGTGTATTCTTCCCTTTGCAAGATATCACAGAGGGTAATATTGTCATTAAGATTATCGAAGCAATCGTAGATGATACACAAGGGAGTATTAAGATTCAAGGTAAAGACCTTCGTGTGAATGAAAATTATGCTCTTAAGATCGTAAAAAAAGCACTACAGCCAGGAACCATCCTCAAGCAAGAAAACCTTGAGCGTGCGATTTTGCTCGTCAATGATATGCCAGGTTTGTCTGCTACAGCCAACATGACACCAGGGGTGAAAGAAAACTCTACAGGCGTTACAGCAGAAGTCACGGAAGGTAAAAAAGGAAATTATTTTACCAGTTTAAACAATTCAGGAAACCGTTATACAGGTCTTTATACTTGGACATTGGGCGCGGATATTAAAGATATCTCTGGGTATGGAGATGACTTAAAAGTCTCTGGTGTAAAAACACTAGGATATGGTGACCAAAATCTTTATAGTGTCGATTATTCTTCAAATGTAGGGTATGATGGATGGAGAGTAGGGGCAAACTTTGCAAAAGTCAAATATTCTTTGGGTGGGGATTATAAAAGCGCAGATATAGCAGGTACAGCTACGACACAAATGGTGTATGCTACTTATCCCATCTATAGAACTAGCCTTACAAACCTCCGTTTCAATACAGCCTACAAAAATACAAACACCGAAGGTACAACACAGCAAGTAGTCTCTTCTAAAGATACACTCAGAAATTTCACCAATACACTAGCCGCTGATCACTCAGATAAAATCTGGGGTGGAGGATTTACGAGCTTGAGTGCGAGTTACACGACAGGATCCGATGCTATTGAGGATGCTGCGCAGCTAGCACTTGACCAAGGTGCAACTGGACCTCATGTGGATGGGAGTTTTAGAAAGTACAATATCAATTTCTCTAGAATCCAGCGTGCGTATAGCCCTGATTATTATTTCTTAGTCAATGCTTCATTGCAACAAGCACTAACGAACTTGCCAGGGGCAGAGCAATTTTCTTTAGGTGGTTCTGCGGGGGTTCGTGCTTATCCCAGTGGTGAGGGTGCTGGCGATAGTGGGCTCAAGGCGACACTTGAGGCAAACTATGTCCTTATGAAGGCTACAGACTGGGGAGATGTGCGTGTCAAAGGCTTCTATGACTATGGGCGGATTATGGATGTACGGTATGAGTACTATGATGGATGGACGGAGCTCAAGCATTATAGCCTTCAAGGATGGGGAGTAGGGTTGGATTTTGGTAAGCCTAATGACTTTGATGTCTCTGTAAGTATCGCGACACCTATCGGGAAGAATCCGGTAGCAGATGCAACCACAGGATTTAACAGTGATGGGCAAAAGCAACAATCTAGAGTTTGGTTTCAAGTTCAAAAGTACTGGTAGGAAACAAGTAGCATGAAAAATTCAATTAACTTTATTTATAAGCTCGTTTACAATGCAAAAGCGGGGATGTATGTCCCTGTAGCAGAAACTTCTTCTTCTCAAGGTGGGAAGCGTAGAGCACTCAAAGCTGCCTTGTTTTCTGCGCTTTTTGCTTCTCATACCGCATGGGCAGATCCCTTGCCTGATGAGTTGCCTACAGGGGCTACTATCACTTCAGGGAGTGCAACACTTACCCAAACAAGTAATAGTTTAACTATCAATCAAACGACTGATAAACTCATCACCAATTGGAATACATTTAATATCGGTTCGGATGCTATGGTGAAGTTCGTGCAGCCAAGTAGTAGTGCTACAGCACTCAACCGTGTCGTAAGCAATGATCCAAGTAAAATTTTCGGTAGTCTCCAAGCCAATGGTAAAGTGATATTAGTGAATACCAATGGGGTTTATTTCGCTCCTGGTTCACATGTCAATACCGCAGGGTTTACGGCTTCTACCCTAGATATCCAAGATCAAGACTTCTTGAATAATATTCAAAAATATGTCAACACCACAGGGACTCCAGGGGAGATCCATAACTTAGGTGATATTATCTCTACCGAAGGAAGCTATATCGCTTTCATCGCACCTGTGATCAAAAACGATGGTGTACTCAAAGCACCAAATGGATCAGTACTTCTTGCAGCTGCGGATGAAGTATCTGTGAGCTTTGATCCGCAAGGGCTGATTAAATTTACTATCGATAAAAACACAGTAGGTGCATTGATAGAGCATAATAACCTTATAGAAGTAGGTTCTGGTACGGCACTTCTTTCTGCAAAAGCGGTCAATACTGTGACAGACTCTGTCATCAAAGTCACAGGAGAGATCAGTGCCAATAGCTTGACCCAAAAGGGTGGACGCATTATGTTGGGTGCCGAAGAGGTGACCCTCTCTGCGTCGAGTAAACTAGAAGCCAAAGGTGCCGCTGGTGGTGGGCAAATCCAAGTAGGTGGTAGCTGGCAAAATTCAGATACAACTGTAGCTCAAGCCACTAAGACTACGATGGAAGCTGGAGCTATGATCGATGCTTCAGCTACAAACAATGGTGATGGAGGACAAGTAGTTTTATGGTCAGATATTACCAAGGCTAATTCTGTGACTGAAGCTCATGGTACTATTTTTGCAAAAGGTGGAACCAATGGTGGTGATGGTGGTCAGATTGAGACTTCTGGGCATTATTTAAATCTTGATGGAGTAGATATTTCTACATTAGCTTACGATGGACTATCTGGAAAGTGGCTTATTGATCCAAATAATGTAACAATAGGTTCCACAGGTGTTTCGTCAACTTATTCTGAAAGCTCTGGTATGTATACAGCTATCTCTTCGTCAACAACAATAGCTCTAGCAACTATACAATCTGCACTTCAAGGGGGAGATGTTTCAGTTATTACAAATGGTGATATTATTGTTAATCAAAATATTAATTTTAGTGGTGTTATAGGAAAGACACTTTATTTAAATGCGGGGCAAAATATTTCATTGCAAGGAACCATTGATGGAGATTTTTCTTTAGATATGAGCGTTGGATCTACTGGAAAAATTGTTTTCAATCAACAAATAGGAGGTACTACAGCACTCTCTTCAGTAACGACTGGAGTAAATGGTACAACTTATATTAATGCTGACGTAACTACATCAGGCTTTCAAACTTATCAGAACGCACTAATCATTGGGGTTCAGGGGGTTGCACAATTTGTTAATGGAGATTTCTCATCTGGTTTAACTGGATGGACAGCATCAAATACGCCAGTATATTTAGGTACAACTCAAATTGGAGGTTTTACCTCACCTATTGACTCTACAAAAAATCCAACTCTCTCTAGTACACGTGGTCCAGATCCATATCCTACAACGAATCAGGATACTGAAGCAGATAGAGGAACATTTGCGGCGACAGGTATTAATACAACCGTTTCAAGTGGATATGTAACTATGTATACAGGTAGTGGGTCAATGACAACGGGATTTG
>JBEAQM010000177.1:0-10453 GCA_041163845.1 Pseudomonadota bacterium
GATCCTGTAGTAGGACGTGAAGATGAGATTGCACGGGTGATGCAAACCCTTTGTAGACGGAAGAAAAATAACCCCCTATTGGTAGGTGAACCAGGTGTGGGGAAGACAGCTATTGCTGAAGGTTTGGCACTTAAAATTTCTCAAGCAGAAGTACCAGAGGTTTTAAAAAACGGGAAGATTTTCGCCTTAGATATGGGAGCATTGGTCGCAGGAACGAAGTATAGGGGTGATTTCGAAAAACGCCTTAAGGGGATTATCAAAGAGCTTATGGGCGAGGAAAATGCCATTATGTTTATCGATGAGATACATACGATGGTAGGAGCGGGGGCGACAAGTGGTGGGAGCATGGATGCCTCTAACTTGCTCAAACCAGCACTTGCAAGGGGTGATCTTAAGTGTATCGGTGCGACAACCTATGCCGAATTTAGAAACTTTTTTGACAAAGATAAAGCATTGAGCCGTCGTTTTGCCAAAGTGGATGTCGAAGAGCCAAGTAAAGAAGATACGATGATTATTTTGAAAGGAATTAAACATAAATATGAAGCGTATCATCACATTACTTTTACCGATGAGGCACTCGAATCGGCGATTGATTTGTCAGTGAAGTATTTGCATGATCGATTTTTGCCAGATAAAGCGATGGATATTATCGATGAAGTGGGAGCGCATTTTATGCTCCGTGGAGAAAAAAATGTTACTGTGAAGGGTAAAGATATCGAGCTAAGTATTGCAAAAATGATGAAGCTCCCTTCAACGGTAGTGAGCCAAGATGATACAAAGAAACTCAAAACACTTCAAAGCGATCTCTCTTCATCCATCATAGGACAAGATGAAGCGATCAAACCATTGGTTGCTGCGATCAAACGTTCTTATGCCGGACTTAATCCTGCGAATAAACCTATAGGGAGTTTTTTGTTTGTTGGACCTACTGGGGTGGGAAAGACAGAACTGGCAACCCAACTTGCCAAAACGATGCATGTGCATTTTGAGAGACTCGATATGAGTGAATATATGGAAGCACATACGATTAGTCGATTGATCGGTGCACCTCCGGGGTATGTGGGATATGAGCAGGGTGGACTTTTGACTGAAATGATTAAGAAGCATCCACATACCGTTTTATTACTTGATGAGATCGAGAAAGCACATCCAGATATCATGAATATTTTACTTCAAGTGATGGATGGAGCCAAACTGACTGATAATAATGGCGTTGTTTCGGATTTTAAAAATGTGATTTTGATTATGACGTCGAATATCGGGACGAAAGAGGCAAATGTGATGGGATTTCAAAGAGATACTTCGATCAAAACAGACAAAGCACTTGCTGCTTTTTTCGCTCCAGAATTTAGAAACCGTTTGAGTGCTATGATTCATTTTAATCCTCTTACACTCGAAATTTTAGTCCAAATAGTCGATCGTGAATTAGAGAAATTAAATCAATTACTTCAACCCAAAAAAGTCAAAGTGTCTCTGGACAAAAAAGCCAAGGGGTATCTTGCTAAAGAGGGGTATGATGAACGCTATGGCGCAAGACATATTGCCCGCGTTATAGATACTAAAATCAAAGAGGCATTGACCGATGAGATACTTTTTGGAAAACTTCAAAAAGGTGGCAATGTCAAAATAAGCCATAAAAATGGTGGATTGAAATTTTCATTTGAGAAGTAAATTCTCTTTTAAGAGGTATACATTTGGCTTCTATGTTTGATGATGAAAACTATTTGATTCCTGCGTTAAGCCCTTATACTTTTGCTTTTCCAGATCCTTATTTTGCTTCTGAGGAAGGGCTTTTGGCTTATGGTGGAGATCTAAGTTCACACCGCCTACTTACGGCGTATCAAAAAGGGATATTCCCTTGGTATAGTCAGGGTGACCCTATACTGTGGTGGTCACCAAATCCTAGACTTTTACTCTATCCTGATCAATTTAAAGTCAGAAAATCGTTTCGAAGGGTATTGCGCTCTGGTAAGTTTCATGTCACATTTGATACCCATTTTGCTGAAGTGATACACCAGTGTGCCACTATATATCGAGAGGGGCAAAAAAGTTCATGGATCGTTCCAGAGATACAAGAGGCATATATCCGTCTCCATGAAGAGGGATTTGCCCATAGTATTGAGGTGCATAAAGAGGGTGAACTTGTGGGGGGTCTGTATGGCATTGCGTATGGAAAAGCTTTCTTTGGAGAGTCTATGTTTTCCCTTGTTTCCGACGCTTCTAAGGTGGCTTTCAAGGCACTAAGTGATGTTTTAGGGAGTAGAGGTTATGATTTTATAGATTGTCAAATGAAAACAGATCATATGGTCGGATTAGGGGCTCAAACCGTCGAACGAAATCTTTTTTTAGATGCATTAAAAGAGACGATCGCAAAACCTACTGATTTTGGTTCATGGCAGCATTTTAAATGGGAGTATCAAGATGGTGAATAGAGAGATAGGGTTTTCTTTATGGTTGGATTTTATCGAGAGGGATTTTCTAAAAAATGAATTTGGTAAATTGATAGAAGAGGGCGTCATAAATGGTGCTACAAGTAATCCTTCTATTTTTGCTGCTGCGATCACTACTTCTCCTGCTTATCAAAAACAACTCTCCTCTCTGTGTGGTAAAAGTGCCAAAGAAAAATATGAGGCATTAGCGATAGAAGATATCAAACACGCTGCACAGGTGCTGAGACCTTTGTATGATGAAGGAAATGATGGATATATCTCTATCGAGGTTGATCCTTATTTGTCTAATAGTTATAAGCAAACACTTGAAGAAGGGAAACGCCTTTTTCATGCCGTAGGTGAACCTAATGTGATGATTAAGATACCAGCAACTGATGCGGGATATAAGGCGATGCAAGGATTGCTTACCAATGGTATTCCAGTGAATGCTACACTCATATTTTCTCCAGAGCAAGCACGTAAATGTTTAGATGCAATGAAAGTAGGATTGGATAAATTTGAAAAGCTCGGTGGCAGACGTTGTGAGGCGGTGATTTCAGTTTTTGTCAGCCGTTTTGACAGACTTTTAGATGATCAGCTCAAAGATAAGGGTATGGACCTTACTAAAACAGGTATTTATAATGCAGCCAAAATTTATAACATTATAGAAGCCAACCGTACCCCAGCGATCCGTACACTTTTTGCGAGTACAGGTGTGAAGGGAGATACCCCTGAAGCAGCTTATTACATGAAGGCACTGTATGGAGCACATTGTGTCAATACGGCACCTCTTTCGACCATTGAAGCATTTCAAAATAGTGCGCTACCAGAGGCAAGTTTACCTATGGGTGAAGAGATGGTAGAAGGTTATTTTAATGAGCTCGAAGCCAATGGCATTGATATGAATGAAGTATATGATATTTTGCTTCGTGAAGGGCTTGACGCATTTGAAAAAGCCTTCAAGGATATGCTTGATAGTTTAGACTAAACTATCGATTGATGTAGGGAGGTATGCATGGAAGATAAACTTAGACTCTATCTTAAAACTATGATTAAGAATGGAGGAAGTGATCTTCATGTGAAATCAGGGGCTCAAGTACGTGTTAGGATCGATGGTATACTAAAAATCATAGGTCAAGACATCTTGAGTCCTCAGATGGTTGACCAACTTGCCCAGGAAATTACTACAAAAGATCAATATCAAAAGTTACAAGCTGACAGAAATGTAGATTTTTCTTATGTCCTAGGAGAAGAGAGTCGTTTCCGTGTGAATTTTTTCTATCAAATGGATGGGTTAAGTGCAGCATTTCGTCTTATTCCTGTCAAGATTCTGACACTGGATGAACTCAACCTCCCTTCATCGGTGCAAACATTTACCCAAATACAAAGAGGGCTTGTTCTTGTCACCGGTGTGACAGGTTCAGGTAAGTCTACCACCCTTGCAGCTATTTTGGACAAGATCAATAAAGAAGCCAAAAAACATATCATCACCATCGAAGATCCTATAGAGTTTGTGCATAAGGATCAAGGTTGTTTGATTAACCAAAGATCCATTGGACAAGATACCCACTCGTTTTCAGAAGCTTTGCGTGCTGCATTACGAGAAGATCCTGATATTATCCTTGTGGGAGAGATGCGAGATATGGAGACGATCGATATTGCATTGCATGCTGCAAATACAGGACATTTGGTATTTTCTACCCTGCACACTTTGGATGCTAAAGAGACTATAGATAGGATTGTAGGGATGTTTGGTGCAGAAGAACAGCCACGTATTCGTATGTCTTTAGCTTCTGTTTTGGAAGGTGTAATTTCGCAAAGGCTTATACCTAAGGTATCTGGAGGACGGGTTGCTGCTCTTGAAATATTGAAAAAAACAGCCAGAATAGAACAATTAATCGCACAAAAGCGAGATGTTGAAATTCCAGATGCATTGTTTGATGGCAAAGACATATATGGGACACAGACGTTTGATCAAGCCCTATTGGATTTGTTACGTAAAGGGGAGATAGAAATGAAAACGGCACTTGAATTCGCGACTAATCCATCCGATATGAAGCTTAAAATTGAAGGGATCGGACATGGTGCTTTAGAGGATCAAAACAGAAGTGTTTTAAAAGATCCAGATGTATTTGATTTTAAACCAGATGAAGCGTAATTTAATAAAAAATCGGTATAATTCGCGTCTATTTTGCTGATTTAAAATGAGCAAAACGAATTTAAAGTTATAGAAAAAGGACTAACATGTTAGAAGGTATCGTTAGAGAGAGTATCGGAAAGCGTAATTCAAAAGAGCTTAAAAGAGATGGTTATCTAATCGCAAACATTTATGCAAATGGTGTCGAAAATATTCACGCTGCATTTAAACGCGGTGAGTTTACTAGAACAGTAAGAAACAAGAAGACACTTGCATTCCCTGTAAAAGTAGGGGATAAAGAGCTAAATGTTGTGATTCAAGAGTACCAATTACACCCAGTCAATGGTGATGTTGAGCATGTCGATTTGAGAGTGGCTGTTCCTGGTCAAGTGACAAATTTCCTTGTACCAGTAGCGACACATGGAACACCAGTGGGACTTAAAAACAAAGGTGTGCTTGTCATGTCTAAAAGAAGATTAAGAGTGAGAGGGGCTATCGAGAATATGCCTGCGAAATTTGATCTAAATGTTGAGCCATTAAACAGAGATGATTCTATCCTTATCAGAGATGTTGAAGTACCAACAAACTGTAGAATGATGGATAGACCAGATGTTGCTATTTGTGGTGTAATCAAGGCTAAATAATAGCATGAAAGCGAAGTCGTGATACTTTTTGTAGGGCTAGGAAATCCAGGAACGCCATACGAAAATACACGACACAATATAGGGTTTAAAGTTATCGATGCATTAATCGCTGACTCTCAAGCCCGAGATATCTCCAAAACTTCATTTCACGGTTTACTCTATCGTGCAACCAATTCACTTTTTTTAAAACCGACTACTTTTATGAATCTTTCTGGCAAATCAGTACAACCTGTCAAAGATTTTTTTAAAGTTACATTAGAAAATATCGTTGTGATTCATGATGATATCGATCTCCCTTTTGGTGCAGTACGTTTTAAAAGAGGTGGTGGACATGGAGGTCATAATGGATTGAAGTCTCTGGATGCGCATCTTTCAAAAGAGTATTTCCGTATAAGGGTAGGGGTAGGCAAACCAGAGCATAAATCAGAAGTTGCTTCGTATGTATTGCACGATTTTTCTGCACAAGAACAACAACACTTGCCCACACTGATCAAACATGTAGCTAATGCGTGTAAAGCATTTGAGCAAGAGGAATTTAAAGAGCTACAATCGACTTACAGTTTAAAATCGATTGAAGGATTGTATTTATGAGTTTTTTGAATCCTTCATTGTATTTTAGCTATTTGGCAAAGCTATATGTGAAAAATTTTCTCTGGGTGCTTTTGGGACTTTCATTTTCATTTGCGGCAATTGATTATTTTCAACATGTAGAAAAATTGAATGCTACTTCCAATTATAAGATACTTTATATCTTTTATCTTTGGCAAGGGGCATTGGCTATTTTGTACCCATTGGCGATTGTATTTGCGTTAATTATGACCAAAATATCCCTCATTAAAAGTAATACCATGGGAGCATTTCATGCTTTTGGGTATAGTAAAAAAAAGGTTTTTGCCCCTTTGTTTTTTGTAGCGATATCGGTATATTTTAGTTTTTTTGGGTTACATACGACTGCTTTTTCGTATGCGCAAGACAAGGCAGATGCATTGTTGAATAACGAGCTTGATGCATACAATGTCAATGATATTTTCTTTAAATATAACGATACATTTGTCTATATCAATAAGCTCAATCCTATCCAGAAAGAGATAGAAGATATCACTATCTTTAAGGTGGAAAATGATCTTGTGCATTATACGATTAATGCCCCTAAAGCGGTTTTTTTAAATGGAAAATGGATTGCTTATGACGCGATAGTAAAAACACATATTTATGAAAACAATGAATTAAAAAGATATCACATAGAACATCAAAAAAGTATCCAAACACTTGAGGGGTATAAGCCAAAGATCATTGAATCTCTTTATGAAGGGAAAGCATTAAATTTGGAAGATATTTACATCACTTGGAAATTGCTTCATAAACAACATCTAAATTCAAATAAGATTAGAGCCGCACTTTATGATAAAATCGTCATTCCTCTCTTTTCCATTGCAATGTTACTGATTCTTTTTTATAAGCTCCCTTTTCATGCAAGGATGACCAATATGGGAGTTGTGATAGCACTCTCTTTAGGGAGCGTATTTGTTGTTTGGGGTATTTTATTTGGTTTAGGAAAAATGGGTGAAAATGGCGCCATATCACCAGAATTAGGAACCGTTTTACCGATCGTACTTTTGGGTGCTTATGCGATCTATCTTTATTATACGGATGAAAAACGGATACACTAATTTCGCTTCTTCTTGTTCGCTTCCCCCCTTTTAATCAACTTTTAGATAAAATCATCCTCAAATAGACGCCACAATCGTGGGCAATATAGGATAAGATAGATGAAGTTTGATATGACAGCATTGGCGCAGAAGTATGGTACTCCTCTTTATATGTATGATTTTGATTATATCACCGATAGGTATACAACACTCAAAGAGGCATTTAGTGGTAAAAAATCGATGATTAATTATGCGGTAAAAGCCAATTCGAATCTCTCTGTGATTGCCCACTTAGCAAAATTGGGTGCAGGTGCGGATTGTGTGAGTATCGGTGAAGTGAA
This sequence comes from Pseudomonadota bacterium, assembly GCA_041163845.1. Taxonomy (GTDB): domain Bacteria; phylum Campylobacterota; class Campylobacteria; order Campylobacterales; family Sulfurovaceae; genus Sulfurovum. Next base: position 7,201 of record JBEAQM010000177.1, read on the forward strand.
ACGTGCTATGAGGGCAGGTGTTGATAAATATAAAATCATATTTTCAGGGGTCGGAAAACGGGATGAAGAGATCCGTGAAGCGCTAGAAAGAGATATTTTGCTCCTTAATCTTGAGAGTGAAGCAGAGATGAAGCGTGTTGAAATGATTGCTAAAGAGCTTGGTAAAGAGGCTCGTATCTCTATCCGTGTCAATCCAAATATTGATCCGCAAACACACCCTTATATCTCTACAGGGCTTCATGAAAATAAATTTGGTGTAGAGATTGATATGGCAAAACGTATGTATATTTATGCCAATAAATCAGCTTTCTTAAATCCTGTGGGGATCCATTTTCACATAGGATCTCAGCTTACTAAAATAGAACCGATTAAAGAATCATGCATGATTGTAGCTGATTTGGTTCGTTCGCTTAAAGCGATCAATGTCGATATTAAGTTTTTTGATGTGGGTGGTGGTATTGGGGTGACTTACAATGATGAAGTGACGATTCCTGCAGAAGCCTATACTCAGGCTATTTTTGAAGCTACAAAAGGACTGGATGTGACACTTTTGTGTGAACCAGGTCGTTATATGGTTGCAAATGCCGGCGCATTTTTTACGAAAGTGCTTTATGAAAAAATCAATGATGGAAAACGATTTGTCATTGTCGATGGAGCTATGAATGACCTCATTCGTCCAAGTCTTTATAACGCGTACCATAAAATTGAAGCAGTGATGAAAGAGGGAGAAAAAACAGCGGCTGATGTAGTCGGACCGGTGTGTGAAAGTGGTGATTTTTTTGGGAAAGGTGTGCTGCTTCCTCCACTCGAGCACAATGACCTTATCGTGATACATTCTGCAGGAGCGTATGGGTTTACGATGGCGAGCAATTATAATACACGCGCAAAAGCAGCTGAGGTGGCATTAGAAAATGGGCAAGATAGATTGATCCGACAAAGAGAGACATTTGAGGATCAGATACGATTAGAAGAAGCGTATCTTCAAGCGTAAAAGCAAAAGGTAAACGGTATGATGACATTAGATGAATTAAGGGTGAAAATAGACAAAATTGATGATGCGTTATTGGAGCTCTATAATGAACGTATGGAATTGGTCCATCAAGTAGGTGAAGTGAAACAGACTACAGGAGCACCGATTTATCGTCCCGAAAGAGAACAAGCGATTTTGAGTCGTTTGAAGCAAAATAATAGAGGGAAATTAACCGATGAGGCGATCGAAGCACTTTTTTTGGAGATGTTTGCAGTAGCTAGAAATTTAGAGTTACCTGAAGCGATAGCATATTTGGGACCAGAGGCGAGTTTTACCCATCAAGCAGCAGAGAGTAAATTTGGTGCTATGAGTGCTTATTTACCCATAGGTTCGATTGAAGGTGTTTTTCGTGAAGTGAAAAAAGGGACAGCAAAATTTGGTGTGATCCCTATAGAGAATTCAAGCAATGGGATTGTCACCGATACGATTAATTGTTTGGATGAATATGATTTGAAAATCATCGCAGAAGTGTTAATTGATGTCCATTTGGCATTTGCAACAGTGAATGAAGATATTGCTAAGATTACGAAAATTTACTCTAAAGATATTGCTTTTGGTCAGTGTCGTAACTTTTTGCAAGACCTTGGTTTGGACGATGTTGATTTGATCCCTGTGGAATCGACAGCAAGAGCAGCGAAACTTGCGATGAAAGATGAAACTGCAGCCGCACTTTGCCCTGCAGTAGCAGCAAAGATTAATAATTTGCCAATACGCTTTAACAATGTCGAAGATGATACGAACAATAAAACACGCTTTTTTATTATTTCAGATTTTGAAAATGCGCCATCAGGAGAAGATAAAACCTCTCTTTTGGTTCGACTATTGGATGAGCCAGGGGCATTGGTTAGTTTCTTAAATGATTTTGAAAAAGCAAAAGTGAATTTAACGAAAATTAAATCCCACATTGTTGGTGGGCAATCGATTTTTTTTATTGAGTTTAATGGGCACAAAGAAGATACACACATTAAACCTATTTTGGAAAAACATCAAAACGAGATTAAAGTTTTGGGTTCTTATGTGAAAGAAATTAAAGATATTTAATAAGGCTTAGGGAGAAATAAAGTCATGAAATTTAATAAAGTATTAGACACTATCCAGATTTATGAAGCGGGTAAACCGATAGAACTTGTGGTACGTCAATTTGGGATCGCCCCTTGTGATGTCGTAAAATTGGCTTCGAATGAAAACCCTATAGGGACCAATCCAGCAGTTGCTGAGGTGATTAAAGCCAATGCGACTAGAGCACACCTCTATCCAGATGATAGTATGTATGAGCTCAAAGCGGCTTTGAGTAGTAAGTTTGGTGTCAAAGATGACAATCTTATTATTGGTGCAGGATCCGATCAAGTTTTAGAGTTTATCTCTCGTGCTTTGCTTGATGATGCAAGTTGTGTATTGATGTCTGCTGTGACGTTTGCGATGTATGAAATTTATGCCAAACAGATGGGAGCAAAGATCATCCGTACGGCAAGTTATGCCCATAAATCTGATGAATTTATAGCAGCGTATAATGTACATAAACCTAAAATTATTTATCTTTGTACACCGAACAATCCTACAGGTGATGCGACAAGTAAAGAAGAGGTTATGAAGATTATCCAAGCAGTTGATCAAGAGACATTGGTTGTGGTGGATGGTGCTTATATGGAATATGCCTCAGCAAAAGATCCACAATATGCAATTACCCCTCAAGACTTAATAGGATTTGAAAACGTGATTTATCTGGGTACATTTTCTAAAGCTTATGGATTAGGTGGAATGCGTGTGGGGTATGGTATCGCACAACCAGCATTGATTCAAGCGTTACATAAGATGAGGCCACCATTTAATATCTCTACCCTTTCATTAGCTGCAGCGATAGAAGCATCCAAAGAGGATGGTTTTGTGACACAATCAATTGCCTTACATCAGGAGCAGATTAAACGCTATGAGTTATTTGCACAAGAACAAGGAATAAGGTATATTGAGAGTTATACGAATTTCATTACGTATTTATTTGACGGTGATATGGATTCTTCATTTATCTCAGATGCATTATTAAAGCGTGGTGTAATCATCCGAAACTTAGCCTCTTATGGTATGAATGCCATACGTATCACGATAGGCACAGCGAAACAAAATGATGTGTTTTTTAAACACTTTTTAGAAGTGACTGCTTGAAAAAAGTAGAGGTTGTTAGCCCAGAGGATGTGAAGGTAAAACCTTTTAGATTGAAAGATTTTA
>JBEAQM010000178.1:0-5150 GCA_041163845.1 Pseudomonadota bacterium
AGCAAAGTATCTCCCCTCATCGCTACATTACGATTTACAAAACCAGGGGTGACACTTATTTCACCTCCACCGCACCATGATATCTACTCTATCGAGGATTTGGCGCAGTTGATTTTCGATATGAAACAGATCAATCCACAGGCAAGAGTAGCTGTCAAACTCGTTTCTACGGCCGGGGTTGGGACGATTGCCGCTGGGGTTGCAAAAGCGTATGCAGACAAGATCATCATCTCTGGAGGAGACGGTGGTACAGGAGCTGCTCCTATTGGTTCGATTCGATTTGCGGGTAATCCTTGGGAACTTGGTCTTATCGAAGCACACAATGCACTCAAAGCGAACCACCTTCGTGGGCAAGTGACTGTAGAGACAGACGGTGGATTAAAAACAGGGCTTGACATCATTAAAGCAGCGATTTTTGGAGCAGAGGAGTATGCTTTTGGTACTGGAGCATTGGTCCTTGTGGGATGTATTATGCTACGTGTATGTCACTTGAACACATGTGGGGTAGGGGTAGCGACACAAGATCCACATTTAAGAGAACGATTTACAGGTAATGTCCAAAAAGTGGTTAACTATATGACCCTTATCGCAGAAGATGTGCGTCAAATCCTTGCAGAGCTTGGGTATAGATCGCTTGAAGAGATTATCGGTCAGAATCATCTTCTTGAAGTAATCGATGATGAATTTGCAAAAAAATTCAATTTTGAAGAATTACTATACAAAGTAGAAGGGGTCAATACGTGTCAGGTACCATTCAATGAACCATATGACCAAAACGAATATGAGAAAGAGATCATTGAAACGTTAAAAGAAACGATCAAAGACCCATCTAAACCTATTGTGTTGAATAAAACGATTACGAACTTAAACCGAAGTTTTGGTACAAGAATTTCTGGCGAGATCGCTGCACTTTATGGCAATGAAGGTTTACCAGAAGATACCATCACACTCAACTTAAAAGGTACAGCAGGGCAATCTCTTGGTACCCTTTTGAGTAAAGGGGTGACGATCAATGTGGATGGTGCTGGAAATGACTACATCGGTAAAGGGATGCACGGTGGACGTATCGTAATCACTTCCGAAAAAGTCGCAGGCGAAGCGTTCGCGCTCGGCGGGAATACCTGTTTGTATGGTGCGACAGGCGGTACGCTTTATATTCATGGTAAAGTGGGTGAGCGTTTCGCGGTACGTAACTCTGGTGCAACGACAGTTGTTGAAGGGACAGGAGACCATCCTTGTGAATATATGACGGGTGGTGTTGCTGTGATTCTTGGTAAAACAGGTGTTAACTTCGGTGCAGGGATGACAGGTGGTAAGGCATTTGTATATGATGATGAGGGTACATTGTATGAAAAAGTGAATCCTGAGCTTGTTGAGCCACTTCGTATTGATACCGATGAGTGGGATGTAGAGATGTTCCAGTTGAAAGCACTTTTAAAAGATTATGTGGAAAAAACCAATAGTAAAAAAGCAGCTTTTATTTTAGAAAATTTTAGAACTGAAATTCGTAAGTTTTGGATGGTAGCACCGCGAGGTGTTCAGCCAACAGTGGCTACTGAAAAAAGAGGCGAATAGGTCTTATGACACCATTCATTCAAGCTTGTATCGCAGCGAATGAAGAGATTGCAACAGCATTGCAACAACAGTTTGATAGTGAATGGTTGGAGAAGACAGAAGTAGGCGCTGGCGGTGACGTAAGCTCTAAGCTTGATCTTTTTGCTGAAGCCATTTTTATCAAACATCTTTCCCCTTTTGGACATATCGATTCTGAAGAGAGTGGTAGAGTGGGAGAAGGGGAAGAAAAAATTATTATCGATCCTATCGATGGTTCCTCAAATGCCCTCTGCTTTTTCCCTTATTTTGGTACATCGGTCGCGAAGGTGAATGCAGATGGTATTTTAGACGATGCGATCGTATGTAATTTAGCCAATGGGGATCTCTTTTTTAAAACCTCTCAAGAGGGTGTCAAAAAAGGAAAACTTTTTTCAAATGATTTTAGAGCGCCAATCCAATCGATAGAAGGGGAGATAGGGCTCTTTGAAAAAGCGTATGAACACCCTCATATAGCAGCCTTGTTGCGAGAAAAAGGGTTAAAATTTAGATCTCCTGGAGCAGTAGCCCTCTCTTTGGCATATGCACACACGGTCCAATTTGTCCTTTTTGTTGGGGTGTTTCGAATTTATGATGTTGCAGCTGGTTTAGCACTTTGTGAAGGGCTTGAAGTGATAGTTGAGGGAGATTATGTTATAGTATCAAAAGATAAAAACATTGTTCAAGAGATAGAAGCTTTGATCACATCATTATAAAAGTGCAGGAGTAGGGATGTTTGGGAATATTTTTAAAAAGTCGGTAGCAACAGAAAAACCGCAAGAGACGTTTAACCAGTGGATAAAGTGTCCAAAATGTACTTCATTGATGTACTATAAAGAGGTCGAAATCAAGCAAAATGTCTGTCCAAAATGTAACTACCATTTCCGTATCACTGCGGATAAACGTATCGAATCGATCGTAGATAAAGGTTCGTTTGTAGAACATGATGCTACTTTGGCTCCGATAGATCCATTAAAATTTTCAGATAAAAAATCGTATAAAAAGCGTATAGAAGAGGCTAAAGCAGTGACAGGTAAAACCTCTTCAGTGGTGAGTGGATCATGTACGATTGGTGGACAACCTGTAGAGATAGCGGTCTTTGACTTCTCTTTCATGGGTGGAAGTTTAGGCTCTGTCGAGGGGGAAAAGATCGTCAGAGGGATTAACCGTGCGATAGAAAAACAGTGTGGCTTTATCATTGTATCTGCTTCTGGTGGAGCACGTATGCAAGAGAGTACCTATTCACTTCTTCAGATGAGTAAGACATCTGCTGCACTCAATAGACTTCATCAAAAAGGGCTTCCTTTTATCTCTATCTTGACCGATCCTACGATGGGTGGGGTTTCGGCTTCATTTGCGATGTTGGGTGATATCATCATGGCAGAGCCAGGGGCATTGATCGGATTTGCTGGACAGAGGGTGATTAAGCAAACGGTTGGTGTCGATCTCCCTGAAGGGTTTCAACGTTCAGAGTTCTTATTGGAACATGGACTTATCGATATGATCGTAAACCGTGCTGATATGCATGCGACATTGACACACCTCTTTAAACTTTTTAACAAAAAAGCTGGTTAATCTAAGCTAAGATGAGATCTTCTCGATCTCCTTATGCCGAAAACACGTTATAAAATGGTCATTTACCATCCCTATGGCTTGCATAAACGCATAGCAAATCGTAGGACCCACAAAATTAAAACCATAATTTTTCAACGCTTTGCTCATTTTTTTTGATATCTCTGTTTGGCTTGGGACCTCTTGGAGTGTACGCCACTTGTTTTGCAATGCATTACCATCGACAAAGTTCCAGATAAATCGATCAAATGAACCAAATTCTTTTTGGATTTGTAGTATCCCTTTGGCATTTTTAATCACTGATTCAACCTTCAGTTTGTTTCGTACGATACCACTATCTATCATGAGGTGATTGATTTTGTCTTCAGTATATTTGGAGACAGCTTCTATATCAAAATGATCGAAAGCGTTACGATAATTTCGCTGTTTTTTGAGTACAGTCAACCAGCTTAACCCAGCCTGTGCCCCTTCTAATGTAAGCATTTCAAAAAGGACTCGATCCTCATGTACTGGGACACCCCATGCTTCATCATGGTATTGGATATACAGCGGATCACTTTGGCACCATGAACATCTTTGTTGCATTTGAAGTCACCTCTATAAAAAGTCCATTTATTATAAGTTAAATCACCTTGAAGTTTCGATAAATAAGGGCACACTCGTGCTTGCTAAAAAGGCAAGATATGCTATAAATATCTATCTATTTATTTATGAAAGTTAAATCAAAATGTTAAAGAACTTTTTTTTAAAACATATGCAAGAGAGTGCTGCCAATTCAGCGGAAATGAACCGTTTTTTAGACATCTTAAAACAATTGATCCGTACCCCTTCGGTGATTGGTTCTGAACATCCATTTTTTCTTTTCTTACAACGTGAATTAGAAGAGATTGGTATCAAAGCGACACTATACGAAGGGTTACTTGTCGCTGAAGGGGATAAGCCAGAACAAGGGATGATGAGTGCCCATATAGATAGACACGGACTCATTTGTACAGGACCAAACGAGTTTCAATATGCTGCTTTTATCGCTCAAAATAGAGGGGACCTTACTGGGGATTCGGTATCAGAAAAAACCTATCAAAATATACGTGATCGTTTCATTCACCAACGTGTACAGGCTTACGAGCCTTGGTCTGGGGCTTATTTGGGACTTGGTACCATAGACAATGCGTATATGTGTGAGCTTAGAATGAACCTTGTGTTTAATGTGAGTGGTTTAGAGCATTTACATGCGGGGACACCGGTAGCCTATCTTGATGTGCTTAAGTATGAAGAGGGGTATCTCTCTGCACAATTAGATAACGTCCTCAGTGCAGCGTTGATTCTTTTTCTTTATGAGCGTGGATATCAAGGGAGAGCTTTTTTTACAGCAGAAGAAGAGGTCGGCAAAAGCTGGCGTTATTTACTCGAATGGTTTAGAGGGCATGATCTCTCCACCGATGAACTTTTAGTCCTTGATACGAGTCCATTCCCAGACAGAAGTACAGCAGAAGCACAAGATATCGTCCTTCGACGTAAAGATGCCAATGCCACATTTATCTCCCCGATGACACAAAAAATTGAGACAATTTGTAATGCCAAATCGATCCCATTTGGGTATAAAGATGAATTTATCGAAAAATTGAACGAGGCATTTTTAAAAGAGGGAAAACCACTTTATACGTTGGGAAGTACAGAGATGGGACGTTTGGCTAAAGCGAGTGAAGGGGCGATCCAAGGGACCACTTTTCAGCTTCCCACTACGGGGTATCATACGACAGAAGAGACTGTTTCATTGAAAACATTACAAAACGCGATTGAAGTATTAGAAGCACTTTATTTAGGGGCATAAGCTATCAGAGGAAAAGGAGTCTTATGGAAATAATAGGATATATAGAGCAGGTTGATCTTGCCCAATTAGAGCTTTTTGGTCTCGATGCGAAGATTGATACAGGAGCGGACTCTTGTTCGATGCATTGTGATGATATCGTGGTAGAGGGTAATATGGT